>CASELB010000099.1 GCA_949288685.1 uncultured bacterium | reverse complement strand
TTGTTTTAGATCCTGAAACGAGTTCAGGACGACATAACATTTATCCCAAAATCCCCTTACCCTGAATATACCATTATGATTGTATTTTCCCGAATTATACATCCTTTTGCATATTTTGGTGCATAAACTCCCCAAAGTATAGTCATTACATACGTTGTAGGTATGATAATCCTGATTACATTAGTCAGTGACAATTTTACGGGTAATATGATATTTTAAACTTTATTATGAATATGATATATGCGGGATACGTTTATTCCGCCTTTTTATTTGCTGTACTTTTTCTTAAAATAATATATAATAAATTGTGATAACGGAGTTTAAATAATGGAAATGAAACCGCTTTCAGGTACAAATATCCCGCAGATGAACAGCTATGCTGCAGCAAAAACTGCAAATAATAATTCTTATAGTACGGAAAACGGTGATAATCCGGCAAAAATAACAGAGGAGCTTAATAAAATGAGTGAACTAAATAAATCAATGGTTAACTATCAGAAAGATTTTGAGTTGAATTTGTCACGTGATGAACTGGCAAAACGTGTAAGCAAGGACTATATGACGACAAAAAAAATGCTTGCACCCGACGCAGAAGAGTATACTTCGCTTGAAAAAGGTGATAAAGAAGCGCTAAAACATCTTGTAAAAGCAGCGTACATCCTTGAAGAAATTAATTTGAAACTTGATAATCATAACAATATCGCTTTTAGGGATTACTTAACCCGTGAGATTGTTAAAGATAATGATGATGCCAAACTTACACGTATACTTTTTGATGCACAGAAAGGTATTTGTGCAATAGACTCCGAGTCTAATAAAATCACGCTTGCAAAAGGTGTAACCGAAAAATTGGGCAAAGGTCTTTATCCGGAAGATTTAAGTGTTGAGGAGTTTCACTCAATTATAAAGGAGATGATTGAACAGGGAAAAATAGATGAAGTTCGTACAATATTAAATCAACGCAGCGTTGTAGAGCGCGATGGGGATATTTTAAAAGGTACGGACTATATTGACAAATATAAAACCGAATTTGAAATGATGGCTGCACAGTTGGAAATGGCAGCAAGAGTGTCGACTAATCAGGACTTTAATGAGTTTTTAAGACTGCAGGCAAAGGCTCTTAAAACGGCAGACCCGATGCTTGATGCGTATGCTGACAAGAAATGGGCTGAACTTCAAGATACTCCGCTTGAATTTACAATAACCCGTGAAAATTATTCTGATGAAATGACTCAAACCGTTATAGAAAATAAAGAGTTGATGGAACTCCTTGCTAAATACAATATCAAGCCGGTTTCTAAAGATATGCTTGGCGGCAGAGTGGGTATTGTTAATAAAAAAGGAACTGAGGCTATACTTAAAGTTAAAGAATACCTGCCGTTGATGGCAAAGAACATGCCGTTTAATAATGAGTATGAACAAAATATTTCGCCGGATGAGGACTCAAAACAAACAATGGTGGATGTTGACCTTGTAGCGGTTACCGGTGATGTCGGGGAATACAGAGGCGGTATTACACTGGCTGAAAATCTGCCCAACGACGACAAACTTTCACTTACAATAGGCGGCGGGCGCAGAAATGTTTATCACCGTCAAATCCGTTTAATAACAAGTGAGGACGCTAAGCAAAAATTGCAAAAACGCCTTGATGCAACTTTAAATAAGGAACAACACAAGTATTATAATGATGAAGCAGACCACTGGTTTACCGTAGGACACGAAAACGGTCACTCATTAGGACCAAATAAAAATAGAGAGGCTTTAGGTAAATATCAGTCAATCATTGAAGAAAACAAAGCTGATATGGTTTCGCTTGCTATGCTTGATATTTTAACAGAAAACGGGTTATACACGCCCGGGCAGCGAGAACAAATTATTGTTACTTTTGCGGCTGATAATATGCTTAAGTCAAAGCCGACAATGAGTCAGGCTCACAGGGTAAGAACGGTTATGCAAAATTATTTCTTCTTAAAACACGGAGCAATTGAGATTTCAAAAGACGGGGTTTTGACCGTCAATATTGATAAAATGGTTCCGACAGCGCGTAAAATGCTGGAAGAAATAGTAAGAATTCAAATTGATGCGGATTTTGATAAAGCTGAAAAATATGTTCTGGACAACTTTGTCTGGACTGATGAAATGGAAACGGTTGCCAAGAAGTTAAAGGAAGTATCTAAAACCCTTAACGGAAAAGTAGAGGCACCGCTTGCTATGGAACTTTTGGAGGCGGAATAATTGTTTAAACCGAGGGCGGAACGGCTTTTGCCGTTCCGCCCCCGGTTGTATTTATTTCCCAAATCTTTGTGCAAGCTCTTGCATATATTCGTCAAAACTTAATTCTTTCGTATTGTTCTTTTTTAGAAATTTTAAAAATTTAGGGTAATTATGGTTTGCAAAATCGTTTGAGAATTTAATTTGCTGTAAATGTTCCGGAACGGATTGGATTTTTTCTGTATTTTTAACTCCGTATCCAATGCTTTTAAAGAGGTTTTTAAATCTGTATAGAAACGTTTTTATAACATCTTTCCCGCTTATTTCAAAGAATGGGGCGGTTTCAAGGTCCGGTAATTGAATTCCGTTTAGTTTACAGTTCATCCAGAGCCAGTTTGGTGATTTTTGGAGCGCTGCAGCCGTTGCATTAACTCTGTTAAAGGTATCACAATCATTAAGAGAACGATTTTTAAATACAATATATGCTCCTTCCTGAAAGAATTTGCCGTATGTTTTCATAAGTTTGTTGTATTCTTCCGTGCTGCATTTAACCATTTTTATTGCTTTAAATGATTGATTTGAATTTTGATTATTAAGTCCGTTTACTTGCATATTTTGCCTTTCTTATTTTTTTACTATAGCCCTCTGAAATATCTTGTTATTTGGGATATTGTTTCCCATCCGGATAAGTGTTTTTAGGGCGAAATTCAGAGGGTTTTGCCCTGTTTTGCCGGCAAAAGTCACCTGTTTTACAAGTCTATAATCGTTGCTGTTGTCCGGCATGGCAACATCCGAACGTTTTACAAAACGCGATATTTGCAAACTCGGTTTGTTATCGGGGGTTTTGCCGATGTCTACAAGAAGTCTTGTATTGAAATACAATGAAGTTATATTTTTTCTTGCCTGATTAAGTTTGTCAAACTGTTTTGTTTCAACAGCATAGTCTGCAATCCTTTTTAAGGCATCAGAATGAAAAAATCTTGCCTGAAAATTCGGTGCATTATAATTGTTGTAAGAGTTAATGTTCATTTTACGCAATTACCTTCTTTTTTACTGTAGTATAAAATATGCTGAATGTACAAATTTGCTATAATTTTAAATTTTGTAAATAAAAGTTTACAATAATATTATTATTGTAATAAAGGGCAAGATTGTGCATAAAGTAAATTTTATTATTGAATAGTCTTATAATTCTTTTATAACTTTTTTAAATACCTGCGGTATATAATTGATTTCAGGCATGCTTGATTGTCGTTTTTTTTTGGTTTAAAATCTATCCGTATACTAGTTTTTTAAGGAGAAGTATTATGTCAAGAAAACCGATTATTGCAGGAAACTGGAAAATGAACCTTTTACAATCAGAAGGTAAAGCACTTTTTGATGGTATCAAGAATTTTGCTAAAGATTTTTCAGCATCACAACTTCCTGAAATTGTTATAGCACCGACTTTTACATCACTTTCTGCTGTGTCAAGCGAAAAATGCAGCTGCGGAGCAGGTTGTGATAAGATTTCAATTGCGGCGCAAAATTGCCACTGGAAATCTTCAGGCGCATACACAGGTGAAGTTTCTGTAGAAATGGTTAAGGATGCAGGATGTGAATATGTAATCATCGGTCACTCAGAAAGAAGACAATATTTCTCTGAAACAGATGAAATGATTAACCTGAAAGCAAAGGCAATATTAGCGGGCGGTTTAATTCCTATTATCTGCTGCGGCGAAACTCTTGAACAAAGAGAATCAGGTATTACAGACAGCCACATTGCTTCACAAATTAAAGCTGCATTAGACGGTATTTCGTCAGAAGATGTTGCAAAATCTGTTATTGCTTATGAACCAATCTGGGCAATCGGAACAGGTAAAACATGCGATGCTGATGAAGCAAACAGAGTAATTGCAATGATTAGAAACGTTGTTAAAGAAGTTGCGGGTTCAAGCGCTGCTGATTCTATCAGAATTCTTTACGGCGGTTCTGTTAAACCGTCTACTATTGAAGAACAAATGTCAAAATCTGACATTGACGGTGCATTGGTTGGCGGAGCAAGCCTTACTGCCGATAGTTTTAATGAAATCATTGCTAATACAATGAAAGTATCTGTATAAGATAAAAGGAGGTTCAAATGGCACAGCAATTTCCGCCGCCGCAACAACCGCAGCCGCAGCAAACAAGAACGGCATTGGTTTTGTTTTTAAAGGGTTCTGCAACACCTGTAGTTTTATATTTTGAAAATCCGCAGGCTGTGTATGCCGAACTGAAACAGCTTATGAAATCACCAAATCCTGTTCTTGTTGAAAAGGAACCGATAGGACCTGTAAGGAAACTCTGTTTTGTCTCAACACAGATTGCAGGTTTGATACTTCAAGAGGAACCCTATGTATAGTGTAAAAATAAAGGACATAGAAAAAGAAGAAGGAAAAGTCCTTACACAACATTTTAATTTCGAGATTAAGGAATTGTCCGCGAATGTGGATAGTTCCTTAACCTTCAAATCTCTCGGGGAGTTTATTGAAGTAACCGGGCATGTTAACGGAGAAATTAATCTGGAATGCGATATATGCCTTGAACCTTACGTTCAAAAACTTGATTTTGATATTGATGAAACTTACGCCAAAACCACTCTCTACGGGGAATACGGTAACGAAGTGGAGTTAAGAAACGGTCAGTTTGTAACGGATTTAAACGGGGCGGATGAGATTGATGTTTACGATTTATTGTATCAATCTGTAATATTATCTTTACCAAATAAAAAAGTTTGTGGTATAAATTGTAGTGAAGGTCTTTTCATAACGGATGAAGAATATCAGCCGGCGGATGAAAGACTTGAAATATTTAAAAATGTCGAATTAAAAGACAACCAGTCGAAGTAGAAAAAGCAAAAAGAAAGGTATAGAAACATGGCAGTACCAAAGAAAAGAACAGGGCATAGCGCTCAAGGTAAAAGAAGATCAAATTGGAAGGCAACAAAACCTGAAACATCAAAATGTCCTAATTGCGGAGCAACCGTACTTGCACATACAGTTTGTATGTCATGCGGTCAGTACAAAGGTAAAGTAGTTAGTATTAAAGCTCCCGGTTATGTAGAATCAGGCGCGGCAGAAGCAAAACCTGCTAAGAAATCAACAAAATCAAAAAAATCTGAAGCAAAAGTTGAAGAAACAAAAGTTGAAGAAGTAAAAACTGAAACTGTTGAAGAAGTTAAAGCAGAAGAACCTGCAGCAGAAACAGTTGAAGAAGTAAAGACTGAAGCAGAAGAAAAAACTGAAGAATAGTTACTTTACATAAATAAGAGGAAAAGATGACAAGAATAGCAATTGATGCAATGGGCGGAGATTACGCACCGTATGAAGTAGTTGCAGGCGCAGTATGGGCGGCTCAAGATTACGGAGTAGGCTTGGAGCTTGTAGGAAATCAGGACAGAATTGAACAGGTCCTTGAACAAATCGCAAAAGAAGGGTTTTTATCCGAGTGCGGCAGAGCAGGCAAAAAGCGCAGGGTGCGTGTAGATGTTAAATCGCTTGACATCAAAATTACCCACGCATCAGAGGTTATAGAGATGGGCGAAGCACCCGGACAGGCTATTCGTAAAAAGAAAAAATCCTCAATAGTATTAGCTGTAAATTCCGTTGCAACCGGCAGTTCTGATGCTCTGGTTGCTGCGGGGTCTACGGGTGCGGCGATGGCTGCAAGTTTATTCGGGCTGGGGCGTATACACGGAATTGACAGACCTGCAATTGCTGTTACTTTGCCTACGATGAAAAAGCCGATTGTTGTTATAGATGCAGGTGCAAACAGCAACTGTACTCCTGAAATGCTGAGACAGTTTGCAATTATGGGGCAGACCTTCTCTAAAAATGTTCTGGGAATTGATAATCCGCGTGTAGGCGTTCTTAATATAGGAGAAGAAGCAGGTAAGGGTAATGAACTTGCGCAGCATACTTACAAACTTTTAGAAGAAGAAGGCGATAAGTTTAATTTTGTAGGTAATATTGAGGGGCGTGAAATTTTCCTTAATTTATGTGATGTTGTTGTATGTGACGGATTTGTCGGAAATGTTGCGTTGAAAATAACGGAAGGTACATCTTCAATGTTATTTAGAATGCTTAAAGAACAGTTTAAATCAGACTTTTTGGGAATGATTATCGGTTTGTTGGCAAAACCGTTTATGAAAAGGATTTATACAAGAATAAATTATGAAGAGTTTGGCGGGGCGCTTTTGCTCGGTGTAAAAGGTATTACGGTAATTTCACACGGCAGGAGAAGAGCTTACGCAATAAAGAATGCAGTAAGAGTTGCAAAAGAAGCTGTTGTTAACGGTGTTAACAGACAAATTGCAGAAGCAGTTGTATAAGGTGTTATCAGAGGAGTAGAGATGGCAGAGAAAAGAATTCCATTAAGAATAGCAGGGGTAGGGTACGGTTTACCGAAAGCAGTTGTTACAAATGATGATTTGACAAAATTGTATGAAACATCTGATGAATGGATATATACAAGAACCGGAATTAAGGAAAGAAGAGTTGTTTCGGGAAATGAAACTGCAATAGATTTAGGTTTTGAAGCGGCAAAAAATGCGATTGAAAAATCAGGTGTAAAAATTGAAGATATAGACCTTGTTCTTGCCGCGTCTTCAGCGCCTCCGCAGTTATATCCTGCAATTGCATGTCATATTCAGGCAAAGTTGGGGATTCCTAATTATGTGCCTGCATTTGATATTACCGCAGCTTGTACCGGACTTATATACGGTTTGCAAATAGCAAGAGGATTAATAGGTTCAGGCTTTTATAAGAATATTTTGATTGTCGCAACAGATAACAATTCAAAACTTGTTGATTGGACGGATCGTTCTACATCAATACTCTTCGGCGACGGAGCGGGTGCAATGGTTGTTACCCGGGCAGAAGACGGAATTGACGATGTTCTCGCTCTTGATATCAGGGCTGATGGTTCAATCGGGGAATACATTTATATGGATATGCCCGGACAAACTTGTCCGCTTGTTGAGCCTGCCGAGCAAAAAGACTGCCATATCAAAATGAACGGAAGAGAAGTTTACAAGTTTGTTGTAACAATACTTCCTAAATATATTGAAAAATGTCTTGATGAGGCTAATATGAAAGCGGAAGAAGTTGATTACCTTATTCCGCATCAGGCTAATCAAAGAATAATCGAAGCTATGCAAAGCCGTTTAGGATATGACGACAGTAAAGTAATTTCCAATATCAGATATTATGGTAATACTTCCGCTGCATCTATTCCTATTGCACTGGCAGAAGGTGTTGAGAACGGCAAGATTAAGCTCGGTACAACAGCGATACTGTGCGGTTTTGGCGCCGGAATGACATGGGGTGCTGCTATAGTAAGACTTAGAGAAGGTATTTGCTAAGGGTAAAGCGCAGATTGCTTGCTGTTTAAATGGACAGACGGGTTAAAAATAGCAGGGTATAGTTTGACAGAAGTCGTGTCGGGGGGATGCCCGGCAATTAAAAAGGAGTATGTATAATGACAAAGAAAATAGCTTTTATATTTCCTGGGCAAGGGGCACAGTCTGTTGGAATGGGCAAAGACTTGTATGATAATTATGACGCTGCTAAGGATATTTTTAATACGGCAGACAAAGTTCTAGGCAGGAGTATTTCATCTCTTTGTTTTGCAGGTCCGGAAGAAGATTTAAAGCAAACAGTTAATACACAGCCTGCAATAGTTGCAACGTCTATTGCCGCATTAGAGAGTTTTAAATCACAGCTTGATATACAGCCTTCCTATACTGCAGGGCACAGTCTTGGCGAATATTGTGCAATGTACGCGTCAGGAGTTATGGACTTAGATACGGCTATGAAACTTATTCAAAAGCGTGCCGAGTTAATGGGAAAAACGGAAGGCGGTTCAATGGCTGCTGTTTTAAGCGCGCCGGAAGGGGCTTTGGAAGAAGCGTTGAAGGAGGCGTCTTCTGTTGGTTACGTTGACGTGGCAAATTATAATTCACCGGCACAGGTTGTAATTACAGGTGATAGCGCGGCTGTACAAAAAGCAGGTGAACTTCTTATTGCGAAAGGTGCAAGAAGAGTTGTGCCGCTTGCAGTATCAGGAGCGTTCCATTCCAAATTTATGGAAGGTGCCGGAAAAGAGTTTTGGGAATATTTAAAAGGTTTTTCATTAAGTAATGCGTCAATTCCTGTTGTGACAAACGTTGATGCAGAATTTACAACATCAGCATCCGATTTTACGGAGAAAATGCCTAAGCAGATTTATTCGTCGGTATATTGGACACAATCTGTGCAAAAAATGGTATCAGACGGGGTTGAAATCTTTATAGAAATAGGACCGGGCAAAGTGCTTGCCGGACTTGTAAAGAAGATTGCGCCGCAGGTTAAAGTATTCAATATTTTTGATAAAGCGTCACTTGATACCACAGTAAATTCTCTAAAAGAAGAGCTTTGCGGGGTATAAGATTATTAGAGGCGGGTATAATGATAATAAATAATACGGTCTGCGGAGTCGATAATTCTGCATTTACGGGGTTATTTCGTAACAGAACGGTTAATTATCAGCCTTCTTCCCGAGAGGTTCCGCCGCGTAACGTGTATTTGGAAAACGGGCGTGTAATAAAAATGGAAGAGGTCAGAAAAGAAATAGATAAATTTGCAAGAGGAACTTTTGTTGAAAGGTGCGGCAGGATTATAAAAAAAATTGCAATAAAAGCTGCCAAGGGCTTCAAATAAAATTGAAATAAAAGAGTATTAAACTCTTAAGAGAATAAGGAGAAAAATGATGACAGAAAGAAAAATTGCATTAATTACGGGCGGTTCTCGCGGTATTGGTTTGGCTTGCGCTATTGAACTTGCAAAAGCAGGGTGCGACATTATTATCAATGATATTTGCGATGCTGAAAAAGCAAAACCGGCACTTGATGAAATCAAGGCGTGCGGCGCAAATGCTTATTTTTACAGCTTTGATGTTTCTGACGACAAGGCTGTTCAGGAAAATGTTGACAAAATGATTGCGGAGCACGGTAAAATTGATATTCTTCTGAATAATGCAGGTATTACAAAAGACGGTTTGTTTGTAAGAATGGATATGGAACAATGGGAAAGAGTTATCAAGATTAACCTTACAAGTGCATACTGTGTAACCCATGCTGTTATTAAGCACATGATGAAGGCAAGACAAGGGTCAATTATCAATATGTCAAGTATTGTAGGTCGTCACGGTAACGCAGGACAGGCAAACTATTCTGCATCTAAAGCCGGATTAATCGGCTTAACCCAAACTCTTGCGAAGGAATTTGGCTCAAGAAACATCAGAGTAAATGCTGTATGTCCGGGATTTATTCAAACTGCTATGACTCATGATTTAGCCAATATAGATGAGTACTTAAAAGCTATTCCGATGAAAAGACTCGGTACTCCTGAGGATATTGCAAAAGTTGTTAAATTCCTTGCGCTTGACACCGATTATGTTACAGGTCAGGCAATCGAAGTTGCAGGCGGCTTGATGATATAGTTTTAAGTTATTAAAAGAGGTATGTGTATTACATACCTCTTTTAAGATTATAATTGTAACATTTCTCCTGCAAACTGTAACAATTTCTATACTATATTGCAAAAATATCTTTAAATAGTATAATTTAAATGACAGTGTATTACACATTAATAAGAGGAAAATAAAGATGAGTACATTAGAAAAAGTTAAAAAAGTAGTAGTAGATCAATTAAGCGTTGATGAGAGCTTAGTAACTCCTGAAGCTAGCTTTACAGCAGATTTAGGTGCAGATTCTCTCGATACAGTTGAATTAGTTATGGCTTTTGAAGCTGAATTCGGATGCGAAATTCCTGATGAAGAAGCAGAAAAAATCCAAACAGTTCAAGACGCAGTTAACTATATTGATGCACACTCATAGTCTTTAAATAAGACAAACCGAGTTTGTGAGGGTGAAAAATTAAATAATTTAATTTTTTGCCCTCTATTTATTAAGGGAAAGAGGACATGACAAAACGCAGAGTTGTAATTACCGGAATGGGAGCCGTTACTCCTTGTGGTATTGGTGTAGATAATTTCTGGAAGAATATGTTGGACGGAGTTTCAGGTATAAGCCTTACTGAGGCAATGGATACCGAACGTCACACAGTTAAGATTTCAGGTGAAATTAAGAATTTTGAGCCGGAAAAATATTTGGATGTAAAAGAGGCTAAAAGAATGGATAGGTTTACGCAGTTTGCTATGGTTGCGGCTGATGAGGCTATCCGTGATGCAGGTTTAAAAGACGGCGATTATGATCCGTATAGAGTCGGAGTAATTGTTAGTGCCGCAGCAGGCGGTTTTAAGACTTTTGAAAAAAGTCACAAAGATATTATAGAAAAAGGTCCTACTAAGTGTTCACCCTTTACAATCCCTATGCTGATAGTTGATATGCCGTCAGGCAGAATCTCTATGAAATACGGTTATAAGGGTGTTAATAAAGCTGTTGTTTCAGCTTGTGCTACAGGCTCACACTCTGTAGGTGACGCTTTTAGAACAATACAGTACGGCGATGCTGATTGCATGATTGCGGGCGGCTGTGAAGCTACAATATGTGATGTCGGTATAGGCGCGTTTACTGCAGCAAGAACTTTATCAAAACGTAATGACGAGCCAAAGAAGGCAAGCAGACCTTATGATAAAGACAGAGACGGTTTTGTAATGTCTGAGGGGGCGGGCGTTTTAGTTCTGGAAGAATATGAATCGGCTAAAAAGCGCGGCGCTCATATATATGCGGAAATCGTGGGTTACGGTCAATCTGCAGATGCTTATGACATGGTTGCACCGTGTCCGGAGGGTAAAGGTGCTACAAAATCTATGGAATTTGCACTCGCTGATGCTGGCATGAAGCCGGAGGAAGTTCAATATATTAATACTCACGGAACTTCTACCGGGCTTGGTGATATTGCGGAATCTAAGGCGGTTGAAAGGGTTTTTGGAGACAAAGAACACAACAAATCTTTGTACATTTCTTCAACCAAAAGTATGCACGGGCACATGCTCGGAGCAACAGGTGCTGTTGAAAGTATTGTCTGTGTAAAAACAATTACGGATAATATTATTCCTCCGACTATAAATCTTGATAATATTGATGAAAATGTGGCAAATCTTAATTATGTAGCAAATAAAGCGCTTAAGAAAGAGGTGCATGCCGCTCTGTCAAATTCTTTCGGGTTTGGCGGTCACAATGCAACATTGTTATTTAAAGAAGTCTAAGTTTTTAGATGTTCATATCATATTAATATCAGGCGGAACATACGTTCCGCCTTTTTCTGTATTGGTTACAAATTGTAAATTATAGGTTAAAATTGTAAATTGTGCTAGAATTATAAAATAATAAAAATAGTGATTAGTAAAACGGGGTTAGTAAATGGCAGAGAGTATAATTATTTTTTCGGGCAAACAGTATTCAGGTAAAGATACGGCAGGTAAAGTATTTCTTGAAAATCTTGACGGTTACAAACGTTGTGCCATGGGGGATATAATAAAAAAAGAATACAGTAAACGTTACGGGATAAGTGTTGAAGAAATAGAAAATAATAAAGCAAAATACAGACAGGGATTGATTGATTTAGGTAACAGCGGCAGAGCACAATCGCCTGATTACTGGCTTAATAAGATTATAGAGCAGGACGGAAAAATTATTGTAACGGATGTTCGGGTTCCGCATGAGTACGAAGTTTTTAAAAATGCGGGGGCAATTACTATAAGAATAGAGGCATCAAGAGAAGTGAGAGCTGCACGGGGAACGCTTGTGGGCGAGGACGATATAACAGAAACAGGACTTGATGATGTTCTTGATTGGGATTATCTGGTGGATAATAATGACGGTTTTGAAACTTTTACAAAACAACTTATGGATATTATTGACGACCTAAAATCCGGTAATAATGTTTTTTAATAGGCTGTATAATATACGGGATTTGGCATTATTAAACAAAAATCATAGAATTCTTTTCTTAAAATATTTAACCGTTCGTTGATGTCGCCGCTTTTAATCGTATCAGCGTCAGGCGTGAAGGCTTTTAGTCCCCTGATTTCAATTGGGGTTGCAATAGCCGCCCTTATTGACTTGAATCCCACAATTCATCGTCATAATGGACAAGCTCAAGATGCCCTATGATAATTGTGTCACCGTTTTTAATTCCTTTTTTCTTAAGCTCTTCAAATACGCCCATTGATGTTAATATGTTTTGGAGCCGTACAACCTGTTCAGTGTTTCTTGCATCGGTGACTCCGGCGAGTCTGTTTATTTTTCCGCCTGTTACAATAAATCCGTCTTTTGCAAATTTTGTTACTTCAAAATTACTGTCATCATTATCGTATGCGCCGGTATCTTCTTGGACATCAATTTCAAATTCCGGTTTTGGTATTTCATCAATTTTCTTATCAATAAAATAAAGTAATTCTTGTATATTTTCTCTTGTAACGGCAGATATTACAAAGACATCATCAGATATTTTTTTAAACTTGTCTTTTAATTCTTCACATACTGTTTTGTCTACGGTATCAGCCTTGTTAAGTACGGTTATTTGATATAGGTTTCTAAGTCTTTCAGAGTGTTTTGCAAGTTCGTTATTAATGATTTTGTAATTTTCGAGCGGATTTTCAGCCGTCATGTCTATAATATGCAGTAAAAACCTGCAGCGTTCAACATGGCGTAAAAACTCGTGACCCAAACCGACACCTTCGCTGGCACCTTCAATTAATCCGGGAATGTCTGCAATAACGTAAGCGTTACCGTCAGATTTTTTGACTACTCCTAAATTAGGAACAAGAGTGGTAAAAGGATAATCGGCAATTTTAGGTTTTGCAGAACTTACGGCGCTTATAAAGGTTGATTTACCGGCATTTGGCATTCCGAGTAGTCCTACATCTGCAATAAGTTTAAGTTCTAATTCTAAAATCCTTTCTATTCCGGGTTCTCCCGGTTCGCAAAATTGCGGCGCTTTTCTGTTTGCGGTTGCAAATCTTGCATTTCCGCGTCCGCCGCGTCCGCCTTTAGCAACCAGAAGGGTTTGTCCGTCTTCTGTTAAATCTCCGATTATGTTACCTGTCTTTGTATCGCGAACCACGGTTCCTAACGGAACTTTTATATATAAATCGTCGGCGCCTGCGCCATGCATACCTTTAATTCCGCCATTTTCGCCGCTGTTTGCTTTATACACGGATTTATGTTTAAAGTCCATTAAGGTTGAAATATGTTCGTCGGCAATAAGATAAATGTCTCCGCCGCGACCTCCGTCGCCGCCCGCCGGTCCGCCTTTATCAACGTATTTTTCACGGCGCCACGCAACCATACCGTTTCCGCCTTTGCCTGATACTATTCTGATTTTTGCTTTATCAAGAAATTTCATTTTTTTAATCCGCTTTTGTATTATAATGCTACTATGAACACAGTAAAAAATACATTATTTTCTAATAAACCTGTTACAATTGATGAAAATTCAATAATAATGGCAATTGAATCAAGCTGTGATGAAACGGCGGGCGCAATTGTAAAAGGCGGGCGTGAAGTTCTTGCCAATGTTGTTGCCTCTCAGATTAAAACGCATGAAATTTACGGCGGAGTGATACCTGAGATTGCGGCGCGGGAACATTTAGAAGCGGTTAATTCTGTAATTGATGAAACTTTTAAACAGGCAGGGATTAAACCGGATGATGTTACAGCGTTTGCCGGAACTGTAGGACCGGGGCTTGTCGGTTGTTTGCTTGTCGGGCTTAATGCTGTTAAAACACTTGCCCTTGTTCATGATAAACCGTTTATAGGAATTAACCACTTAAATGCGCATATAAGTGCAAATTTTATTGATACTGATTTAGAGCCGCCGTTTATTGCACTCCTTGTATCCGGCGGGCATACGCAGATTATTGAGGTCAAGTCTTATTCAGAGATGAATATAATTGGCGAAACTATAGATGATGCAGTCGGTGAAGCCTATGACAAAGTTGCGCGCTTAATCGGGCTCCCGTACCCGGGAGGACCAAAACTTGATAAAATGGCGCAAACAGGAAATCCAAAAGCCTTTACGCTGCCGCAGGCTAAGGTTGGGGAATATGATTTCAGTTTCAGCGGGTTAAAAACGGCAGTATTTAGACTTGTAAAGAGTTTTGACGGAAAAGAACTTCCGGTTAATGATATTTGCGCCTCATTTCAGGAGTGTGTGAGTGAAACACTTTTAAAGAAGGTTAAAAAAGCATTGATTGACCGCGGGTATAAAACGGTTGTACTTGCAGGCGGTGTTGCGGCAAATAGCGAGATAAGAAGAAAAATGTTTAATCTTCAAAACGAAGGATATGCCGTCTATGCTCCTGCTATGAAATATTGTACTGATAATGCGTCAATGGTTGCAAGCTGTGCGTGCCTGTTTAAAAATTCGTTTGATGATATTAATGTTGAAGTATTTTCACGCGCTTAGTGAATTGTATACTTATTTAACAGCTTTTTTCTCCCATATCATTAAACGTTTATCGTGCGGCAGAGATGAAAATCCGTTTTTTTTATAAAAATTTATTGTTGCTGAAGAAGGGGTTGAACGGAGATTTATTTTTTGAGCCATATTTTTTAGACAATCAATGATTGCTGTTCCTATACCTTTGTAAAATTTGGGGCGCGGATATGAATTCAAATATTGCGGATGGGTTTGAAGATAATTGAGGTTAATTTTAAAACCGCCCTTTTCTGTAATATCAGCAAGTCCGAGTATTTCTTCCGGCTTTAATTTTTCAAAAGAGTCTTTTTGCTTTGTAATGGCAAAAAATCTCATTAATAAACGCGGAATATCTTGATTAAAATGTTTTGCATCAAAATAAATGTTGCCTGCATAAGAATCATCCCCGAACTCATATATTATTTTTTCCAGTGTTTTTAAGTCTTGTTTGTCAAAAGGGTTTAGCTCTACAAAACTTACCGGTACACTTGAATAGGTTTTTGCCCGGTATGAGTATTGTTTCACAGGGATAGTTTGAATAAATTTTGCGCCAAAATATACATTTTTGTCCATTTGATTGTAGTAACAATCCTCAAGAAATTTTTTTGCCATGTCAATGTAACGAATTCTTAATATAATGGCAAATTTTGCTTTTTACAAGTTTTTTTTAATATATAGAAAAATATAGAAGGAAATGTGTTTATGTCAATGTTTGGTGATTATAGTGCATATAAGAAATATGAACCTGTTTATGATGAGTGGAAAAAACAGCGTGATGTAAACGAGGCAAAACGGATAGAATATCTTAAACAAAATCCGGAAGCCGTTAATCCGGATGATATAAAACGCGGTAAGACTCTTTTAAGGGCAATTGATATAATGGATGAGTATTCCCAGAGAAATGCCGAAAATATGGAAGTCGCTACAGAAAGTGTTGCAGGTATGGCTCTTACTTTTGCGATGGGGCTTGGTGCTTTGGCGGGGTTTGCAACATCACAAATTAAAAGCGTTAATAAGTTTCTTATGTCAATCTTAAAGAAAATGAAACCTAAAACTGCTAATATTTTTGCATCAATGATACCGTCTTTAGCGGGTGTTGTATTTGCTACTGCTGCAGCATTCCCTGTATTTGCACTTGCTGCGAAGGCTGAAATTGCCGCATCTAAAAAGGGCAGATTTGAGGCAATGAAAAATGAATTAAGCGACCCCAGAGCGTTTGCGGTTCTTACTGATGAACAAATGTCAGAGGTTCAAAATAAGGCTAAAGAAATTTCAAAGGAAGAAATTAAACAAAAAGAGAAAAAGGGTTTCATGGAAGGGCTGCGGCTGATGAAAGGTACTATATGGGAATCCAAAGAGTATAAGGCTCAGCGCAAAGAGTTTGAAGACAAGATTAGTGCCCAGAAGGAATATTTTGACAAAGATTTTACGCAGGAAGAAATTGAAGACGCGAAAAAAGACCAGCAGCTTTTAACAAAACTTGTTGAAAAAATTGATATTGCATCGCAGGATTATGCAGAAAATGCTGAATTGGGGACTTCTGCACTTGTAACATCCGTGTTCGCATTTTCATCTTTGATGGATATGGGGTTAACAAAATTGATGACGGCTATGAAAGTAAAATCGGCTTCTGTAATATCTGCAGCTTTAAAAGTATTTACTATAGCCGCAACACTTGGAACATCAATCGCATCTGCATCCATTCAAAAAGAAGCATCCAGAATCGGTAGGTTTAAAATAAAAGAACACCTTACCAAACATCCCGAGTCACTGGTCTATGTTTCGGATGAGGCGACGGGTGAGATTTCGGATGTGGAAATCCAAGGATATCACAAACCGGGATTTTTCCATTTTATGCGGCATGTATGGGGTGATAATAAACGTTATCAGCAATATAAAAAGAATGAAGCAAATGATGAAAAACGTTTTTATAAAGCGCTTGAAGAGATTGAAATAACCCCTGAACAGGAAAAAGATGCAAAACGTTTGCAAAAGAATACATTTATGACATTTAACAAGGTAGACCATAACTCCCAAAAATATTCCGAAAGTGTTGAAGCTCTCGGACAATCAGTGGCTTATCCTATTAGTACCGTATTAGCTATAATTGGTGCGGCAGCGGGAACTCCGTATTTATTAAAAGGTGGAAAGAACGGGTTTGAATATATTAAAAACATGTCAAAATATTTTTCTATTATGATATTGAGTATCTTACCGTCAATAGCGATAAATGCGTATATTACCAAAAAACAAAAACGCGCATCGCGTGTTGCGGATATGCAGGCGATAAAAGAACTTGGTGATTATAGAGATTTTGCAGACTATAGTAAAGAATTGAAAGAAGAAAAAGTCCAAAAGGCAGGATGATTGTAAAAATCCCCCGCATTTAGCGGGGGATTTTTCTATGTTATTTTACTGCATTATGAAGTTTTTTAAAACAGGATCTCTTGACATTGAAATTTGCATGTCTTTAATTCCTTTGTTTACCAGAATATCCCAGAAGTTCATTTCAAAATTGGAAGCATCTTTATATAAATCACGCCGCAATAGCTGGTTTATAAATTTGTTTCCGATTTCATAATCTTTGTCCTGACGTTTAAAAATTTTGAATAGCTTTGCAAATTTGTCAGCTATGGCATTATCACTTTTTTTGAATAATGCGGTTGCTTGTTTGTCAGGGATACTGCAGGTATGGTCATCTAAGCCCTTTGTGCAGTGGTACAGTTTTAAGCCTGTTTTTTGATTTGGATTTCCGCTCAGTTCCAGAACGTCATTTGGATAGTTTTTGGTTTTGCTTTCAAATAGCTGGGCAATTTTTTTTAGCCTCTCAGGACAACCTTTAAACTCCTTAATACTCATTTTTGCAGAAAAAACAACATAGTTACCGTAATGATTATCAATCTTCATACCGGTACACTCCTATGATTGTGACGACACCTGATTATATCACATAGTATGAATTTTTACCATTGATAGTTTGTAAATTTTTTGTAAAAATCCCGATATCTCTTTATTAGTCTGAATAAACAAGGTTTACATTTTTTAATGTATTTGTAAAGATTGTAAAAAAATGAAACTCTTGACAGTGGTGAAACAAGTATATAGTATAAAATTATGGAAGTCAGAGTGTTAAAATATTTTCTGGCGGTTGCGCATGAAGGGAGTATTACAGGTGCTGCCGCGTCTTTACATTTGACGCAGCCGACACTTACAAGGCAGTTGCAGGGGCTTGAACGTGAACTCGGTCAAAAGCTGCTTATAAGAGGAAAACACAGGATATCATTAACCCCTGAAGGAATGATGTTAAAAAAGCGCGCCGAAGAGATTGTTGAACTTGTTGAGAAAACAGAATCAGAGTTTAATTCAATTACAGATATAGTAAGTGGCGATATTTATATTGGCTGTGGTGAAACAAGGTCTATGAAACAGATAGCCGGTGTTATGAAAGAATTACGGGATAAATGTTCAGGAATAAAGTTTCACATCTATAGCGGAAATGCCGAAGATGTTACAGAAAAACTTGATAAAGGTTTGCTTGATTTTGGTGTACTTATTCAGCCGATTGACCTTTCAAAATACGATAATATAACTCTTCCGGATAAAGATGTGTGGGGAGTAATTATGCGTAAAGACAGCCCGCTTGCTAAAAAGGATTATGTAGAATTAAATGATTTGTCAGAACTTCCGCTTATTGCATCAAGGCAGATGTCAAAAAAATATTCTGCAGAGAGCGGTTTCCTTGACTGGTTTGGAGAAAAATTTGAACAACTTAATATTACCGCAACTTATAATTTGGTTTATAATGCGGTAATGATGGTGGAAGCCGGACTAGGGTATGCTATTACTCTGGACAAACTCGCAAATACCTCTGAAGAAAGTGAAATTTGTTTTAGACCGCTGTTGCCGAAGCTGGAGTCCGGGCTTGATATTGTCTGGAAAAAGCATGAGTTTTTTTCTCCGGCAGCTAAACTTTTTCTTGAATGCTTACAGAATAAATTTCTGATTAACAAATAAGGAATAAAATGTTTTACTTTGATTATCTGGAAAATAAAAAAATACTTAAAAGTGATATTGTGCCTGAATTCTGCCACTTTTTTACGACGCGTGAATGTCCGGTAAGAGGGAATGAAGAATTTTTCCGGCATGTCCTTGCTGCTAAACGTATAGTTTCACCTGTACAAACCCATAGCGCAAATGTAGAAATTGTTGATAGTCGTAATGAGTATTCTGATGTGGACGGTTTAATAATAACGGAGCCGGCAACAGCAGTATATTTGAGTTTTGCAGACTGTACTCCGTTAATATTGTATGACAGAAAAAATCATATTGCCGCAATCGCTCACGCCGGCTGGCGCGGTACGGCTGCTAAAATAGGTGTTGTTACTATTGAAAAAATGCGTGAAAATTTTGGTTCGGTACCGGAAAATATATCGGCAATAATAGGACCGGCAATTTCTCTCTGCTGTTATGAAGTTGGGGAAGATGTGTTTTCAAATCTTCTGAATACTGTTTCAGATAAGTCGGGATTGTATAAAGGCGGGCATGTGGACTTAAAAGGGATTAATGCAAGACAATTGGAAGAAACCGGAGTTAAAAATATTGATGTATGTCCTTATTGTACAAGTTGTAATAATGATTTATTTTACTCGTACCGTAAAGAGAACGGAACTCCCTTAAGGCATAATGCGGTGGTTATTCTTTAGTTTAGTATAAGGATGAAATTGTAACGAAATTTTGTCAACATGTTTACAAAAATAAATAATTAGATGTAAAATACTGTTAGGAGATTATCACAAATTGCCTGCCAATAATTACGAAAATTTTGATAATATGGAAACATCATTTCGCAAATCTTCTGTAATTCAGGAGCGATTGGGGCTGGTTTCGTCTCATATGTACAAGCAGTTTCTTGATTATCAGCATGCAACAATTAATACGGCAGAAATTTTTTCTGAAATGATAGACAATTTTAAAGGTATGGCAGATTCTTTTAAACAGTCTTTTGCCGCACGCGGAATTGCTACTCAAAATATATATGTGGATTATGACAAGGATAAAACTGTTGTTGTAATAAATATTCTCTGGCATACAATCAGTCTTACTACCCGCTGTAACTTTGAGCCGCAGGCTCTGTTCCGGGAGAATAAGCCGCCGTTTTTCTGCGGCAGAGTGATGGCGCTAAACGGGAATTATAACGATATTATTGAAGGTGCTAAAACCCGCTCTGATATTATGGAAAGGCTGCTTGAAAAAGAGGTTGCGTCACTCTATGTTCCGGCGGATAAGTCGCAGTCATGTATCTTCAAAATTAAACATTTGTCAAATCGTGAGTTTTTTCTCAATAATACTGACGCCTCAAGAGAGTTTGTATTGAAAGTTGTTGAAACTATATGCGGCGGCGGTGTATATCACGAAGAAGGTCTGCGTAAGAGTTTTAATATTTAATTTTACTTGCCAAAACTCAAAAAATTTAGTAGTATATATACATCCACTATACAAACTATATCCAAATCAACAAAATTTGTATGTAAAAAGCACATATACGTTAGTTTGGCAATTATTCAAAATTCAGAAAAAAATTTTTTGAATAATTGTTACATATTTGTAAAATGTGGAACATGAATAATAGGCAGTTTTTAATAATAAAAAAATAGGCACTTGAGAGTTCAAGGACGCTTGGGCGTGCCTGTATATACTTTGGAGACACTAAGTTGAGCGTAATCGAATTTAGCGGTTTAGTAACTGGTTTGGATACCAACTCGTGGGTGAGCGCACTCACGGCGCTTAAGAATGCCAAAGTTGAAGAATTACAAACTGAAAAAGCTGCTGTTGTTGAACTTAAGGATGTGGTTTCGGGGATAAAAACATTTTTTACTTCTTTCAGGAGTTCTCTTGAAAGACTGACGGATGCTAAATTTGGGGTTGATGCAATGGATATTTTTGTTCAAAACCTTGCAAATTCTTCTGACCCGTCAAAGGTTACGGCTACTGCATCGCATACTGCATCAAGAGATACTTATGAAGTTGGTGTAACGCAATTGGCAACTGCCACTAAAGTTAATACTGCCATAAGAAAAACTTTCACAATGACTTATACTGCCGATATGGATACAAAACTTACCGTTTTGGGTGCCAAGGAAGGGTATGTTTCTGTTAATGAGAAAGAAATTCAGATAGAAAACAGTGATACGATTGAATCTTTAATAAATAAACTTGCTGATATCGGAGTAACTGCCACCTATGATGAAGATAAAGGAAGATTTACGATTGAGACGGATTTGTATGAAGTTGATCAGGGAACGACGCAGGTATTTGACGCCTTAGGGCTTGAATTTAAAGATATTACCGGCACCTCTTCCGATGAATTAAGGGTTGAAGGTTATGTCACAATTAAACCTACAACATTGTTGTCGGATATAGGGGCTGTAGGCGGTAATATAACTATTAATCAGGTTGTTCAGAATTTGTCGTTTGGTGCGGGGGATACTGTTCAAACATTCCTTAATTATATAAATAATAATTATGGCGCCGGTACTGCAACAATGGATGCAGACGGGTACATAACGATTGCCGGAATTGATATAAAAGAGATGGATGGCGGTTCAAATATTATAACCGCTCTCGGACTTACCGAAAAAGTTGATTCAGTAACATCTTCAAGTAACAATCTTTCATACGTGCATACTGAATCTGCGGATTTAACTACAAGACTTGGTAATTTAAATACGACATTCTCTAATTACAGACTGGTATTAGGTAATGGCAGTACGACAACAACAATTAATATGTCCTCAACATCTACTCTCGGTGATGTTAAATCACAAATAGAAACGTATGCTGCGAATAACGGTATGGACGCGGAAGTCAATATAGATGAGGATGGTGTTTTAACAATAACCGGAGATATTGATAAACTTTATGTAACAGGCGGAGTTGCTGACGGTCTGGGGATTGATACAGAAAAAGTTAACGGAACATCACTGACAAGCTCTTATTTGGAATATTCACTTACTTATACGGCTAAAACAAATACAACATTTGGCGATTTAGGAATATCGGGTGCAAATCTTACGTATACGGTTCAAAACGAAAGAGGAGAAAATCTTGCGGCTAACTTGCAGGTAACAGGAACAACCACAATTCAAAACTGGTTTGATTCAATGAAACAATACGGTATAAGTGCATCTATATCAGAAGAAGGGGTTATATCAATTGATGGCGGACTTGTAACCGGAAATCTCGCTAATGCTCTCGGTTTATCATCGGTTGTATCAGGCAATGTGATTGCAGAAACTTCTGCGGAGTCTAACCCGCTTGCAGGTACAACCACTACAACCGCAACAATGACATCATCGTTGCGCTCGCTCGGTATTACAACAAATCAAACCTTAACAATTAATGTTAACGGAACAAATACCGTAAAAAACTTTACTGCCTCATCAACTTTACAGGATGTTGCCGATGCAATTATTGCAGCCGGCGGGGAAATGATAATTGAAGACGGAGAATTAAGTATTTCCGGAGTTACTAAATTAACAGGCTCACTTGTTTCTGCTCTGGATTTGGATGAGCATACTATTCAAGGAACATCAATGTATAACCGTAATCTTGCGTATACTGTTACATCAATTGCGACAGAGGCAACAAGGCTTTCGTCACTCGGTGTGAGCGGTACTAATTTAAGTTTCGCGGTATATGATGATGAAGGAAATTTGAAAGGTAATGTTAATCTTGCCTCCAATGCAACTATAGGTGATTTATTTACCCGTCTTGAAACATACGGAGTAAATGCGTCAATTGATGAAAACGGTGTCATTACTCTTGACGGCGGATATATGACAGGCGGACTTGCTAACAGTCTCGGACTTTCACATAGTGTTGACCACACCTACGTTTCCAAAACAACTATTAAATCAAATGCTCTTAAAGGTACGATTACAACAACAGCAACAATGACTTCAACATTATCACAGTTCGGAGTTAATTCTACGCAGTATTTGACAATTATGCAGCAGGGTTCTACGATTGTCAGGACATTTACGGGTTCTTCCACATTGCAGGATGTAGCAAATGCTATTACTGCGGCAGGCGGGGAATTTTCATTCGAAAATAATCAAGTAACAATTTCAGGTATCGGGAGCCTTTCCGGTTCGTTAATGACAAGTTTGGGGCTTACTGCAAGTGCAACAGGTAACGCAACAACAATATATTCTGCCGGAGTGAATTATACAGTAGGTTCAATTGCTACGGAGTCTTCTAAATTCTCGGATTTTGGTATTTCTCCGAGCGGAAGAGCGTACAATGTTTATGCACAGGACGGAACGCTGATTGCATCAAATGTTACTCTTGGCACAAGTGCTTCTGTCGGAGATATGATTGCTTCTCTTGAATCCTACGGCTTAGAAGCGTATATTGACTCAACCGGTTCTATAAATATTTCTAACGGGTACATCACCGGTACTATGGCAACAGCTCTCGGTATATCTTCAAGAGCGTATAAAACGAATGTAATAGATGTTACCACCGTTTCAAATGTTATTTATGCAAATGTGTCTACAGTTGCGACATTGCAGACAACACTCTCCCAACTCGGGTATGCGGGAACGAAATATCTTACAATAAATCATGACGGAACAATCAGCAGATATACTTTTAATGCGTCATCTACACTTTCTTCCGTTTCTGATGCCGTAAAATCTGCAGGCGGTTCTTTTGAATTGATTGACGGTGCAATTGCAATTTCGGGTGTTCAAATATCAGGCTCACTTGCAACTGATTTAGGGATTGATTATAAAGCTGGTTCATTTACTTATACGACAGAAACTCATACAAGTATAACAACCCGTACAATTAACAGCATTCCTACAGCAATAGAACAAATCATTACAACAATTACCACAACGCTGACGCATACAGATACTTATGTATACCGTTCCGCGCCGAAAACTTATACTGTATCAGCAACGGATTTTGACCCTTCAACAACGCGTTTATCCCAAATGGGAGTTACAAACGGTACCGTAAACCTCTATAACGGAGTTACGGGAAGTACTACGGCAGTGTTTACGGTGTCGGCGACATCTACATTGAGTGATTTTATGGCTGCGCTTGAATTAAAGGGTATTAGTGCAAAATATGCTGACGGCAGATTAACACTTAATGCGGATGAAGATTTGAGAGTTCAGGGCGGCGGCTCCAATTTGGTAACAAAATTAGGGCTTTCACAAACTATTACTTATGAAACATTAACGCAGAATACAACTTCAAATGCACTCACAAATTTAACAACGCAAGCGCTTACGGCTACAACATCGCTCGGTGCATTTACGGATACGGCAGCAGACAGGATTGTTGAATTAACCCTGAATGGCGAAACTGTTTCGAGAACATTCTCTGCAACAAATACTGTTCAGGATGTTCTTGACTACCTTTCTTCAAAAGGGATTACCGCTACAATGAATAACGGTACATTCAATGCCACATCAACTTATCAGGAATTTTCTATTTCCGGTTCACTGGGGAAAGTTATTTTAGGCAGCAACCCGACTATTACAAACAATTCAAGACCGACAGAGTGGTCGGGTATTTTAAATGACAAAGTTGAAAATGCTGCAATAAATGGAGATACAAAACTTGTTCATCTCGGTGTTACAACCGGCGATGTTAAAATTTATGATAACGGTACATGGATACCTACAGCATTTAATGTAAATGAAGACACTACAATTAATGATTTAATATCAGCACTCTCAACTTACGGGTTTACTGCTTCTTTATCCGGCGGACGTCTCAATATTACTGCTGATTCTGATATGTATATTGTTGATGAGACTTCAAATCTGGCTTCAAAATTAGGGTTTACAAAGAGTCAGGAAATTACGACTGTTTATCAGTCTTCAACTTCATCCGACCTGTCATACACCGTTGTAAAAACTATTAATACTTCTACTACTCTTGCAGATATAGGATTTGAAGACGGTTCAGATTTAAGACTTGTAGTCGACGGTACGGTTCATTCACTGGGATTTAGCGGGAATGAAACCATGCAGGATGTAATTGATGCCCTTGAT
>CASELB010000098.1 GCA_949288685.1 uncultured bacterium | reverse complement strand
GAATGCTCAATAATAAGTCTTTTCCCCGTTCCGCCAAATCCTGTTAATAAAAGCAGGGATTGTTCGGAGGCATAAAAATCATAAATCTTTTTAAGCTCAGCAATGCTGTTCTCTTGTAAAAGCGTACTTATATGTGTTGATTTTATACTTGCAATATTGTCTTTATTGATATTACTGTTTATAAAGTTAGCCATCCTGTTAATTTTACAGTATTTATCAACTTTTTTCAAGAGTATGTTTTCCTCTTGCCTTATAACGAAAAATAACATAAAATTGTTACATAGAGGAGATTTTAAAATGAAACGAAGAGCTTTTACATTAATGGAAATATTACTTACAATAGGTATTGTCGGGATAGTAGGAACACTGCTTGCGCGTGTAATTTCAGGTGTAATGCCGGATGTTAATAAAGCAAAATTTTTAAGAGCGTATACAGCATCCAGAACAATTGTCAGAGATATGGTTAATGATTCAATGCTTTATCCTGATGAAGACGATACTCTGCCAACTTACGGTTTTGCAAATACAGCAGCACCGGTTGGCGGTCCGTATGCGTCAAGTACTTACAGCGGTCCAGATAAATTTCCGTTAATTTTTGCGGACAAGCTGGGAATTTCAGCCTCTAATGTTTCCGAACACGAATTTTATTCAGTAAGAGACAATATCACTTACAAAATCAGCGGTGACGGACCATATACAATAAATTATTATGCTAAAAACCCTAAAACCAATACAGAGATTAATCTTGGCGGCTTAGAAGTTGCAAATGACGGCGGAACTAAGTGCTTAATAGGTGATGTTGATTATTGTACCAATATGACTGATTTAAGACGCGGCTTCTAGTCCTTTATTTAGTTTTGGGCGTTTATTGCCTCTGAGACGATAAACGCCCCTGACCAGCAATTCTGGAGGTTAAATCCTCCGCAAAATCCGTCTATATCCATGATTTCACCCGCGAAAAATAAATCGGGTATTCCTTTATACTCAAACGTTTTAGGATTAATATATTTTAAGTCTATACCGCCGGACATTACGGTTTCTCCGTCAGGACGCGGTTTTATAACTTTAATTTGATAATTTTTCAGACCATTTAAAATTAAATCTCTTGTTTTGCCGTTAATATTGCAGCATAACAGACTGCCATCTATATTCATATTTTTAAGGATAAATATAACAAAATTTTTGGGTAAATATTCAGAAAGGACTGTCTTAATCTCTTTTTTGGGGGTTGTGTTTAAAATGTTTTGAAAAGAATTGCTGTCCTTTATCTCTTGTAGTAAATCAAAACTAAGAGTATAAGGAAATTCGTCTCTTGCTTTTATTGATGAAATCTTGAATACTAAAGGTCCTGATATTCCAAAATGAGTAAATAATAAATCATCATTTATACAGGTATCTTTATTAAGAATATTTTTTAATACAACCCCGCTAAGCCCCGAGTATGAAATGTCGGTGCATAATCCGGTTAAGGCGGGCTTGCGGGGAATAATATTTATTTTTAAGTTATTTAAAATATTAAAATCACAATGTCCGCCGGCGGTTACAATTACTTTATCAAAGTAATGTTCAGATTTGGTTGTTTTAATTTTAAAACCTTTCTTTAGCTGTAGAATATTAATAACTTTTGCTTTTTCAATATGGCAATGTTTGATTTGGGCGAGCAATTTTTCTCTTACAAAAGATGAACTCAATTTTTCCGGGAAAATTCTGCCATTATCAAGAGTAATTGTTTTTATTCCGATTTTTTCAAAATATTCAACCGCATCTGATGATGAATACTTTGAAAAAACAGAATATAAAAATTTTTCCCCTCTCGGGTAATTGCGGGCAAAATTTTTGTAATCGGGTTCTGCATTAGTAATATTGCATTTTCCGCCGCCTGTAGGCAGCAGCGTGGCAAGCAAAGATTTTTGCTCAAAAACGGTTATGTCAAATCTTTTGTCCAGAAGAGCCGCGGTCATAATACCGGCAGGTCCTCCGCCAATTATTGCAATATTACAGGCGTGTTCCATACAGACAGACCATTTCCGGATTATCTAACTCGTCATATAATTTTGATACTGTTTTTTTGAATACAGGGTGGATAAAATCCTGAGCAATTTCAAGCATAGGAACTATCATAAATGCGCGCTTATGAAAATGCGGATGCGGAATAGTTAGATTTGGTGTATTAATAATTGTATCGTCATAAAAAATTATATCAATATCAATACACCGGTCGGCGTAGGTGCCTTCCGCAGTTGTATCATCGATTCTGCCTAATGTTGTTTCAATAATTTTTATTGCATTAAGCAGTTCGTCAGGCGTAAGTGATGTACTAATTTGCATGACAGCGTTTACAAACAGGTTTTCACTATCCATCCCCCAGGGTTCAGTTTCATAAAATGATGAAGTTGTAACAATATTTATACCTTCAGTTCCTTTAAAAAGAGAGGCAGCCTGTTGTATATAACCTATTCTGTCGCCCTGATTAGAGCCTAAACATAAATATGCCGTTACCATAAACCAATTTTATAACTTATTTATTCTCTTTGTCAATTACAAAACTTGTACTTGCTTGCCTTACCTCTTCCTATGTACCCCTCCGCCGCAGGGAGAAAGCGCACCCTCCCTCCCCCTTGATTTTTGGCCCCCCCCCAAAAAAAGAGAAAAACCACTGAAAGCAAAGAGGCACACGGAAGGCACCAGGGAAAAGGAAAAAAATATAAGGGGG
>CASELB010000097.1 GCA_949288685.1 uncultured bacterium | reverse complement strand
ATTCCTTATTTCTTGTGTACATAGTGCTATAAATTATAATAAATAAAACATTTTTAAAATACAAGTATAAATTAAGTTTTGTAATAATTAGTTGTTTTTCTTACTATGCCAAACTTGCTCTAAGACAGGTTCAGGGGCAAAAGCGAGACTTGTCAGAGATTCCGAAACAAGTTCGGAATGACTAGAACGGACACGTCACCCTGAACTTGTTTCAGGGTCTAATGCAAGCCTTGCAAGAAATGCTGAAACGAGTTCAGCATGACAGGGTAAAACGAGGAGCCCTGCACACATCATTATCTTATATCTTCATAACTCGCGCCTGCCTCAAGAAGTTCCTCCTCAGTAAGCCCGAACAATGACATTAAATATTCCGTATCTTCGTTATTCTGCTTTTGACGGATTACTTCCGCAATCGCTTCTTTTCGCGTCATATTATACTGGGGCGCCTTATCTTTTAAGCTAAACCCGCGTCTTTTGGCTTTACCCACGCCATACCTCCATTGCAAGCAGACTTGCACCAATCATACCTGCAAAATTACCCGCCATTGCTTTCTTTACTCTGGTAGGAAAGGTAACTATCTCTGAATTTACGTATTTTTCAATCTTTTCTGTATCTACATATTCCGCAAGTGAGCCCGACAAAACAACGCAATCAGGGTCAAAAAGATTAGCCAGCCCAACAACCCCGTCCGCTATAGCACTTTCCCATAACTCAAAAACCTCCGTCATAACTTTATCCCCGGATTTTACTCCGCCGATAACATCATACGTTGTAACAGAAGAATTACCCGTCACTTCCTGTGCTGTACGCTTCAATCCGTTACCTGACGCGTACGCCTCAAAACAATCATAAGAGCCGCAGGTACATTGTCTGTGCTTATCCATCCGCATTTTAAAATGCATTTCACCTGCACCTCCGGATTTGCCTTTAAGGAGCTTATTATTAATAATAATTCCGCCGCCAACCCCTGTCCCAAGCGTCAAAAGTACAGAAACAGCACTACCTTTAGACACACCTATTCTGTATTCAGCCCATGCCGCTGAATTTGCATCATTTTCCAGAAAGACCGGCAGCTTTGTCAAGGCTTTAAAATCTGTCTGAGGATACTCTTTAAACATATTTCCGGTTGAACCGATTATTCTGTCATTTTCATTAGAAACAGTACCCGCAGTAGCAATTGCAACCCCGCAAACCTCCGCTTCAAAACCGACAATAATATTTTTCATAAGGGCTTCAAACTCTGCCTTATTTTGCGGAGTTTTATTTTTCAAAACCTCACCGATTATTTGCCCGTTTTCATTAATCTTTGCACAATAAATCTTTGTTCCGCCAATATCTATACCTAAAACTTCCATTTCATTAAGCCCCTTGTCTTGCAACAAACCGTTTTGTAATCAATTGCGGACGAGTAATTGCAGAGCCGATAACAACGCAGTGAGCACCTATTTCAAAAGCCCTTACAACCTGTTCCGGTGTCCAAATCCGACCTTCCAGAGCAACCGGAATACCTGACTGCTCAACAAGCGCCTCCAAAAGTTCAAAATCAGGACCTTCACCCCTATCCCCCGATTCCAGCGTATAACCGGAAAGTGTTGTTGAAAGAATATCCGCACCTGCTTCCTTTGCTTTAAGTCCTTCTTCTACAGTAGAAATATCCGCCATGGCAACACGATTATTAATCTTTATATATTTAATAATCTCATTCAGCGTTGAATCCTTGCGCGGGCGCTGCGTACCGTCAAAGGCAACAACATCCGCACCCGCTCTTACAAGTGCAAGAGCATCGCTTATTGTCGGAGTTATATAAACAATTTCCTTATAATTTTTAGGAATAACCTCCGGCTTTGTTATACCGATTACAGGAATATCAAACAGTTTCTTTGCATTAGTAACATCTCTCAACCCTGCAACCCTCAGCCCGCCGGCACCGCCTTTCACTACTGACTGCATCATTGCAATCATACATTCTTCTTTATATAAAGGCTCTGACGGCATTGCCTGACAGGAGACAATAACCTTATTCTTTAATCTGTTTATCATAACTATATTTTAGGCTGCTTTTTGTAATAATCGTGTTCTTGTTCAAACTTGTAACCGAAATTAAACAATGCCGTTTCACCAAGCTGCGGCGCAAGAATTTGTAAACCAATCGGCATACCATCCTTATCAAATCCCGCAGGAACGCTCATACCCGGGATACCTGCAAGATTTGCACTGATTGTTGCAATATCAGTTAAATACATTGCAAGCGGGTCATTTGCTTTTGAACCCAAATCAAATGCTGTATTAGGACAGGTCGGTGAAATCAGTACATCCGCTTTTTTAAACGCATTCACAAAATCATCAGTTACCAATCTGCGCATTTGTTGTGCTTTTTTATAATACGCATCATAGTAGCCGGAACTTAAAGCGTATGTACCGAGCATTATACGACGTTTAACTTCATCACCAAAGCCTTCCGCTCTTGTTTTACAGTACATTTCAAGAAGATTTTGCGCATTTTCTGTTCTGTGTCCGTATTTTACACCGTCAAAACGCGCAAGGTTAGAACTGCACTCTGCGGTTGCAAGAATATAATAAATACCGATTGAGTACTTAATATTCGGCAAATCTATTTCAACAATTTCCGCACCGAGAGACTTGTATGTTTCAATAGCATTTTCAACCGCTTTTCTTACATCATCCGACAGCCCTTCGCCCATCAAATCTTTTATAATACCAACCTTTTTACCTTTGATATCATTATTAAGATGTGCTGTATAATTTTCTACAGCTCGATTAAGCGATGTAGAATCGTGATAATCATATCCGGCAATAACTTCTAAAAGCATAGCTGCGTCCTCAACCGTTCTTGCAAACGGACCAATCTGGTCAAGTGATGACGCAAATGCAATTAATCCGTAACGTGAAACAATGCCGTAAGTAGGTTTCATACCTACAATACCGCAGAAACTTGCCGGCAAACGAATACTGCCGCCTGTATCAGAGCCTAACGCAAGTGCTGTTTCACAGGAAGAAACTGCTGCAGCGGAACCTCCGGAAGAGCCGCCGGGAACCTTGTTCAAATTCCACGGGTTATGAACTTTTTTGAATGCTGAGTTTTCGTTACTTGAGCCCATTGCAAATTCATCAAGATTAGCTTTACCAACGATTGGAACAAGATTATGCAATAATTTTTCAGTAACTGTTGCATTATAAGGCGATACAAAATTTTCTAAAATCTTGCTTGATGCTGTTGTTCTTGACCCGACAAGGTTCATATTATCTTTCAGGGCAAGCGGTACACCTGCAAGCAGCGGCAGATTTTCACCTTTTGCCAGTTTTTCATCAACCTGCTTTGCGGTATTAAGTGCCGTTTCTTCCGTCAATGAATTAAAAGCACCCAATTTATCATCTATATTTTTAATTCTTGCAAGTGAGGCTTTTGTAAGTTCTACTGCACTGACCTCTTTATTTCTGATAGCTTCGCTCTGTTCTTTCGCGCTCTTTCTAAGTAATTCTTCCATCTTTTCTCCTTAAGGTAACTATAGGGAAATATTAGTACAAAAATACTCTTTTTACAAATGGTTATAAATAAAAATTAAATCATTAATCAATAAACATACAATCACCGTAACTGTAAAATCTGTACTTATTTTCAATAGCCTCACGGTACGCTTCCATTATAAACTCACGCCCCGCAAGAGCTGAAACAAGCATCAGCAATGTAGATTTCGGCAGGTGGAAATTAGTAATCAAACTGTCTACGACCTTAAACTCATACGGGGGGTAAATAAATAAATTAGATGCCGAGCGGCACTCTTTTATTTCTCCAAACTGCTTGTATGCTGTCTCAAGCGTTCTTACCGAAGTCGTACCTACTGCAATTAATTTTTTTCCTGCGTTTTTTGCACTATTTATCAAATTTGCCGTTTCGGCAGAAATTTCAAAAGTCTCGCTATCCATTTTATGTTCTTCTACAACATCACACTTAACGGGTCTGAACGTTCCGAGTCCGACATTAAGCGTAACATACCCTATTTGAACACCTTTATCTTTAAGCTTATCAAGAATTTCGGTTGTAAAATGAAGTCCTGCTGTAGGCGCGGCAACAGAGCCTTCTTTTTTTGCAAACACGGTCTGATAACGCTCATAATCCAATTTTTTAATTTCATCAGGAGTCATTTTCCGTTCAATATAAGGCGGCAGCGGAACATTCCCCGCACGGGAAAGTACGTCATAAATATTTCCGTCGTATTCAAGAATAACTTGCCATTTGCCATCATCTTCAGCCGGTGATATAATTTCAACTTTTAACTCATCACTAACAGTAAGTTTTGTTCCCGGCTTAACACGTTTTGACGGTTTTACAAGAGCCTCCCACTTATGCGGCTCCAGCTCTTTAAGCAAAAATACTTCTATCTTTGCACCTGTATCTTTGTACCCGTAAAGCCTTGCCGGTATTACCCTTGTATTATTAAGAATAAGTATTGAGTTTTCATCAATTAAATCAACTATATCTTTAAAAATATGGTGATGTATTGTTTCGTCTTTACGGTTTAAAACCATCATACGCGACAAATCCCGCTTATCAGCAGGGACTTGCGCTATTAACTCTTCCGGTAAATTGTAATCAAACTCACTTACTAACATTATTCTTTAGCCTGAATTTTCTTTGCATTCTTTAAATCGTCATCATCAATAATTTCCGCCTTTTTATGGTCTTCTGTCTCAAGCTGTTTATTAATAACAACTGTTTGCAGAACCTGGAATACGTTACTTGAAATCAAGTAAAGCAATACACCTGCAGGTATCGGAATAATGACAAAAGTAAACATCAACATAATCGGCATAAAGGTATTCATTGATTTTTGCATAGCTTTTTGCGCCTCATCCATTTCTTGTCCTTTTGTCATTGCCATCATTGCTTTTTGCGATGCAAGCATTGTCAAACCAAACAGAATAATCAGAATTAAAACATCATAATGGAATGCTGTTTTAACCTCCTTAGTCGGCATTGTTGCGGTAAGAATACCTCCGTTCCTTTCAAACGTAAGTTTTTCTGTCTCTTTTGTTTGTAAATCCGTTACATCTATTTCAGCTTTTTCAATACTGTCTAACTGGCTGAATTTAAGGTTTAAATTATCAAGGCTGACTTTAAAATCAACCGGCTGTCCGGGGATAAGTTCACCTTGAACCTCTACAGCCTTATTAGGTTTAGTTATTTTTACATTTTCTAAAACTTCGTCTTTAAGATAAACTTTAGCAACTTTACCGGTCATAAAAGTATCATATTTAGACACGCCTAAAATACCGTCCTGCGAAACTCCCGCACTTGTCTTAAGCGTAGAATCAAGTCTTTTAATAAACAAAAACTGTGAATCACCTGCAAGTTGTATAAACTGCGGACTCATTAATGCTGAGTACAACAAAATAAAAATCGGCATTTGAACAAGCAACGGGAAACACCCTGCCATAGGATTAAACTTGTGTTCTTTATAAAAATCCATCATTTTACGCTGCATTGTCTGCGGATCATTTTTATAGCGCTCCTGTATCGCCTTCATTTTAGGCTGGAGTTTCTGCATCATGCGCATTGAGCGTTGCTGCGAAACGCCAAGCGGCCATAAAGCAGCTCTTACAATAATCGTAAGAATTATAATCCCGACGCCGTATCCTGCAAACGAGCCAAGCGCCTTTAATACATCT
>CASELB010000096.1 GCA_949288685.1 uncultured bacterium | reverse complement strand
TTTCTTGTCCATAATTTATAAGTGTATAAACATTGATTTATAAATATAACCATGTTATAAGTTGTAAAATATAACTTATAAATTATTAAGGGCGTATAATGACTAATAAAAAAATTGCATTTGTTACAAATATTTATAGGGATAACAATTTTTCCTCCGGCGGTGTGAAACTGAATTATATATTATTAAACGGTTTAAAACGCAGCGGATATGGCATAGATTTGTTTGCGGATGATAAATCAATTGAGCATCTTGAGATTTTTGATAAAGTACTTTGTTTTAGCGAGTTTGAAACTTCAAGGGCTGATTATGATATTGTTCTTTCTGACAAAGCCTGTGTTTCCTCTGATATTACATATATCCACGACCACAGCTACGCATACAGGGTAAAAATGATGTCAAATCCTATCAGGTATTTCTTTTATAAAATATTTTGCTCTAATCATCATAAGAGGCGCCTGTCAGAGTTTTATAAAACAAAAGAAAATATTTGTAAATGTAAGAAAGTTGTTGTATCTTCCGAAATTTTAAAACGGGATATTCTCAATAATTACGGTGTGCCGGAAGACAGAGCGGAAATAATCCCGCCGCCGGTTGAACGTTATCCGATAAAAAAATATCAAAATCGGATATTTACATTTGGTATTTCTGCGCTCGGATTTGCAAGAAAAGGCGGATATCTTCTTTTACGTGCTATAAAAGAGTTAAAAAAGAAAAATATAAAGTTCAAGGTAATTTTTATTTATCCTTCTAATAATCTTGCGGTTCGGCTTCTGGTTAAATTGTACGGAATTGAAGAGTTTTGTGAGTTCATCGGCAGACAAAATGATATGGGCAGATTTTATAATTCAGTAGATTGTCTTATTATGCCATCGCTGGTTGAGCCTTTTGGTATGGTGGCAGCCGAGGCGCTTAGTGTCGGGTGTCCTGTTATAACGGCAAGTCATTGCGGTGCGGCTGATTACATTAGAAACGGCTTAAACGGTTATATATATGAAGGTAATTCTTCTGAAAATTTGGCGGGTACGATGTTAAAAATTCTTGAAATTCCGTATTCGGAGTATCTTATTCTTAGAGAAAATTCTGTCAAATCTGTTAATAATTTATATGAAGAAGATTTTGTTAATAGATTTCTTGATTTATTGAACAGGATTTAATGTAGAAATAAAACTATTATAGAGGGCGGCTACGGTCATTTAATTGTGACCGTAGCTTCCCCTCATTTGTTACAAAAACATAATTGTAAAATTTTAATGTATTTACAAAATTAGAAATTTAATATATAATACAATTTAGAAAGGATGGAAGATATATGAAAAATTTAATTAATGTACCGTTTGATATTTGGAACACTCTGGATGACGGCTCTCTCACTCTTAATACTAATTATGAGCTTATTGAAAAAGATGTTATAACATTGAGAGAAGATATTTTATCTTTAAAAAATAATATTTATTCGGAATCTGCCTGCTCTGATTTAACGGCTCGCTGTGATGTTATTTCACAGCTCGCAAACAGCGGGTATGAAAAAGTGTGTGACTTTAACAATTACCTGCTTTCAACTTTTACTTATCAATCAGAGAATGAAAAAGATTAAACTTTAACAGCCAACATACGCTCAATCATCTTTAATGATTTTTGGGCGTATTCTTGGTTTACATCAATCTCGTTATTTTCATTTAAAAGTACGTTATATATATCTTCCAGGTGGTTCCATTTCATATTGGGGCAGACCGCCTTGAAAGAAACATGGATAAAGTTTTTATCCGGCATATCACGTTTTAATCTGTCGACAACACCGAGTTCTGTTACGATAATAAAATCTTTTTCGCGGCTTTCTTTTGCGTATTTCATAATTGCAGTTGTAGAGCCGACAATATCTGCAAGTTCAACAACTTCTCTGCTGCATTCAGGGTGGCATAAGACTTTTGCACCAGGATAAAGTTCTTTTTGTTTTAAGACATCTTCCGGCAAAATTCTGACGTGTGTCGGGCAATAACCGGGGTAGGTTATAACTTCAACCTCCGGAAGTTTTGAGCCTACATACTCTCCTAAATGTATATCAGGAACAAATAAAACCTTTTTACTATTAAGTGACCGGACAATGTCTACGGCGTTTGCGCTTGTGCAGCAAATATCGCATTCTGACTTAACTTCTGCAGTGGAGTTTACATAACACACAACCGGAATGCCCGGATTTTGGGCTTTAAATTCGCGGATTTGTTGTAGGTTAATCATATTTGCCATCAGGCAGCCGGATTCTTTACGCGGCAGCAGTACTTTTTTGTCGGGGGAAAGTATTTTTGCGGTTTCTGCCATAAAATATACACCTGCAAATACAATTATGTTTGCATTGGTATTTGCAGCCTGACGTGAGAGGTATAGAGAGTCGCCGACAAAGTCTGCCACTTCATCAATTTCTACATTTTGATAACAGTGTGCAAGAATAACAGCATTTTTCTTTTGTTTTAACTCTTTTATTTTATTTATTAATTCGGCGTGTGTATTCATTTTCTCTGCCTCGTATATTTTAGTATCAATTTTTGTTATACTATAAAAATAACAATTTAGCTAATCAATGATAGAAAATTCTGTAAAAAATATTTTAGAAAAAGTAAAATCCGCACACACACTTGACAGATCAGAAGTGGTTGCTTTATTGAACTTTGGCGGGGAAGAACTTATAAGAGCTGCAGATGAAACCCGCCGGCAATATGTTGGAGACGGGATTTATATTCGTGCGCTTGTTGAGTTTTCAAACTATTGTACACGAACCTGCTTTTATTGCGGGCTAAGGGCAGAAAATAATAAAATACACAGATATCGTATGAATCCGGACGAAATAATCAGTACTGCTAAAATGGTATCGGAAAAAGGATTTCGGACGATTGTTCTGCAATCAGGTGAGGATTGCGGGTTTAAGATTGATGAACTCTGCAGAATAGTTGAAGAGATAAAGAAGAATGATATTGCTGTAACTTTAAGTATTGGCGAGAAAAGTTTTGATGAGTATAAAATGCTTAAGTCTGCCGGCGCTGACAGGTTTCTATTAAGGATAGAAACTACAAATAAAGAACTTTATCAAAAATATCACCCTAAAATGAGTTTTAAAAATCGGTTGAGGTGTCTTGATGATTTGCGTACTCTCGGTTATGAAGTAGGTACGGGCTCGCTGATAGGGCTTGAAGGACAAACGGTTGGGATGATTGCAGACGATATTCTTTTTTTCAAAAAGATTAATGTTGATATGATAGGAATAGGTGTTTTTATTCCGCATCCCGACACGCCTCTTGGTGTAACTGCTGCGGGCGATTTTGAACTTGCGCGGCGCGCGGTTGCTGTAACAAGATTGCTTTTGCCTGATATTAATATCCCTGCTACAACTGCGATGGAAACGTTAAAACCTAACGGCAGAGGACTTGTTCTGGAGGCAGGCGCGAATGTTGTTATGCTCAATGCTGCAGAAAATGAGGAGTATAAAAAGGAGTACAGTATTTATCCGGATAAGGCTGGGATAAATGATAGTTTAGATTTAAGTCTTACGAAACTTAAAAAGACACTTGTTCCTATAGATCGTAATATATTGATATCAAAAGGTTTTAGGGCGGATAATAAAGCTGTTTAATATTTGAAAGGCAATTTTTTCTTCTGTTTTAACTTTATTATTGTATAAGGTTTTGAAAGGGAAAAATGATAAATCCTGTATTAAATACGGTTAGTACTAATATTGTTAAATCCCCGGTCGCTAATGCGGCGGGCAGACCGGAAAACAAATCTGTTCAGCCGGAGTTGAAACCGGCGGACGGGGCGTATGGCAAGGCGCTTGTTACCGGTTCTGATTTTGAGAATTTAGATGTTCTGTTTGAAACGCTTAAAGATAAAGGCGGTAAAGAGTTTGCCAATGCTGCTTATGAAGGGCTTGTTAAAATAATGGGACTTGAAGGCTCTGCGCTATGATGACGGAAAAGATGATTACTGCGCTTTATAAAAGTTACAACAGGCAAGGATGAATATGAGTTTGTGGGAGAGTTATAATAAGTATTTGTATTGTAAAAAATTATGAATAAACTGTTGTAAAATTAAAAATTTAGTAATACTATGCTTTTATAAAAAATTATATGAAAGTCCAATCAACTCTGTGCAATATTAGTTTAAAAAATTATATAAAAGCGGATTATAAGTAATAATAGAATGTATACAAAAGTATACAGAAACAGTAAAATCGTATAATGACAATACAAGTAATTAATACAATAACTAACACAAAAACATTTCAATCTAAAAATAAGAATAACAATCCCAAATTAGGTAATCTTGCCGGATCTGTATTATCCGGATGTGTGGTTGGCGGGTTATTATATCCTCTTGGATATTCCGCTATAAAGAAAGAAAGTAAGGGACTTAGTAAAAATGTTATAGCGAAAAAAGCGTTTGTTCTTCCGGTTTGTTTAGGTGCTTTAAGTGCAGTATTAAATGCTTCAGGTATTGATGATGTATTTGTAAAAAAAACTAAAAATGCGACTTTATCATTAAAAGATAGGGTTAAAAATATCGGTATTCTTTCTGTTATTGGATTTGCAGCTGCTGCCGGGGTTGATGTTATTGCACGGGAATCCAAAAATTTATCAAGCAGTTTAAAAAAGTATTTTTTGCCTGCGATTGGTGCTGCGCTTTTTTCTGTAGGCTGTGCATTTGTAACTGACTGGTTAAAAAATGAAAATGAAATCTGAAAATAAAGGTTAATTATGCAAATAAATAAAATATCCCAAATAAACAGTAAAAATTTTTCGGCACAAAATAATGAGAAATCCTCCCCGGGGTTGCAAAGAAGAAAAATAATTGAAAGTTCCGGCATGGGGATAGGTCTTGGGCTGATTGCACGTGCCGGAGGCTCTGCAAAAGAAGCGTTGATAGCAGGTGTTAGCGTAGGTTTGTTACATTATTTGTTAAATGACTGGGACAATGATATTTATGACAAATATAAGTCTCCGGAAGAAAAAACTGATGTTAAACTTCCCGATAAATCTGACAAAACAAAGCAGGATAATTCTTTTGCACCGCTGATGTTTGGAACATTAGTTTTTCTTGTTTCTGCCGGAACAGGTGCGGTTATTTCTAAAGGAAAAGAACTAAAGAAAATTATAACAAGAAGTTGTATTCAGGCGTTGGGTATTGTGGGCGCTGTTCATATCGCTAAATCCTCCATTGACGGTATAAAAAGCCGCAGGGCGGCAAATCAGGAACAAAGTGCTGCATAGTAATAAATAGTACTCTCGTATTTTCCCTTTGTATAAACTTTTTTAAAGAATTGGCAATTTTTTTCTCCTTAAGTTAAAATAACAATGGGGATACGCCCTTTTTTGAGGAGATAAAATGAAGTTTGGTATATTGAAGAAGATAATGCTGACTATCGGAGTCATTGTACTTTGTGCTCTGCCATCTTTTTGTGCAATGTCGTTTCCGAATATAAACATTAGTATGCAGCCGGCAAATACGCCGCAGGATTTTACAAACGGGATGCAAATCCTTATATGGTTAACTATTTTGTCGCTTGCGCCAAGTATTCTTATTATGACAACGTCATTTGTAAGGATTGTCATAGTCCTTTCGCTTTTAAGACAAGCGCTTGGAACTACTACCCTGCCGCCTAATCAGGTATTGACAAGTCTTGCTATTATTTTAACTTTTTTCATAATGTCGCCGGTGTTTACTAAAATCAATAATGATGCGCTCCAGCCTTATATGAAAAATCAAATTACACAGCAAGCGGCTCTTGACAGGGGTATTCAGCCCGTAAGAGATTTTATGTTTAAGCAGACTAATGATAAAGAACTTGCTTTGTTTGTGAGAATGGCAAAACTTGAAAAACCGAAAGATACAAATGATATTCCGACTTACGTACTTATACCGGCGTTTATTTTAAGTGAATTAAAAATTGCGTTTACTATCGGGTTTGTAATTTATCTCCCGTTTCTTGTTATAGACATTGTTGTCTCAAGTATACTTGTTGCAATGGGTATGATGTTTTTACCGCCGACTATGATTGCACTTCCGTTTAAACTTATTATGTTCGTTATGGTTGACGGGTGGTATTTGCTTGTTAAGTCTCTGGTTGAAGGATTTGCGAGGTAGATATGGAACAGGAAGTTATTATTACATTAATGCAGAAAATGTTTATTTTAACACTGGAGATTTCCGTACCTGTACTTGTCTCCGGGGTTGTTATCGGGCTTGCAATCAGTATTTTCCAGACCGTAACGCAAATTCAGGAATCTACACTGACTTTTGTGCCTAAGATTATTGGCGGAATTGCTATCTTGATAATTCTTATGCCGTGGATGGTTAATTTGTTTATTTCTTATGTTAACGAGTTTATGGAGGTAATCCCGCAGCTTGCTACGGGTGGCGTATAATGTATAATCTAGGAACACTGCTTACACCGACTAATCTTGTTTTGTTTATGGCAATAATAACACGCCTGTCCGGGCTATTTTCGTCTGCGCCCTTTTTTTCAACCTATCCTATCCCCGCGCAGGTAAAAGTCTGGTTCTCCGCGACGGTCGCGTTTATTTTATTTCCTATGGTTAAGGCTTCCTGTGCTTTTGTTGTTCCCTCTTCTGTTCCCGAGCTTTCTTTAATACTTATAAAAGAATTTTTAATCGGATTTGCTATAGGTTACTGTGCTAATGTTATTTTAATAGGTGTAGAGATGGGGGCTAATATGTTCTCAACTCAGATGGGCTTATCTATCAGCAGTGCGTTAGACCCTCTGTCAGGCAGTTCTTCTCCTGTTTTAACCCAGGCTTTTGTGCTTCTTGCAGGTATGATTTTTTTATGTATAAACGGGCACCATTTATTATTTTCATCGCTTTATCACAGTTTTATTTCTCTTCCTGTGGGGTTTACTTTTGATTTTTCTCCGCAGATGGTGGAGCAAATAATAGTTATTTCTACACAGATATTTTCTGTTGGAATGGAGCTTATACTTCCGATTTTTGCAATTCTTTTTATGACAGATGTGTTATTAGGTTTCACCTCAAAAATGATGCCGCAATTAAATATTTTTATGGTATCAATGCCGCTTAAATTATACCTCGGTATTTTGTTATCGATAATGTTTACGCGTGCAATGGCGGAGAATATGGAGGTTATAACGGAACGGATACTATCACAGGTAATGGCGGTGTTTTAGAGTATGGCAAACGAACAAGCAGCAGAAAGAACAGAAACCGCCACCCCGCGCCGGCGAAATAAGGAGCGGGAAAGGGGTAATATATCTAAAAGCCGTGATATGGCGTCTGCTTTTGTTGTTACAATTGCAGTAGTACTTTTAAGTGTATTTGCATCTCCGATTCTTACAAGTATCGAAGAGATGATAAGATTTGCAATGACACATATTCATCCCGATGAAATGAGTACTGATGACCTGCTTGCAATGCTTTTACCGTACGCGCAAACTGCGGGTTCAATTATTATCCCGCTTATGGTTCTGCTTCTTGTTGCGGCGGTTGTTATTATTCGTCTTGAAATTGGACATGTTTTTGCTCTTGAGCGGGCGAAGTTTGATTTGGAAAACCTTTCGCCAAGGCGTATTATTAATAATGCGAAAAAACTCTTTAATCCGTTTGAACCCAGAACAATGGTTGAGTTTGCAAAATCTATTTTGAAAATAGTTATTGTAAGCGTCTGCGGTGTTGTAACACTAATGAACGATCTTGACAAAATATACGGAATGATTGGTCAGCCGCTTGCCGCATCATTTGATGTAATCGGTGCAATAATGTTTAAAATGCTCATTAATATGTGTATTGCAATGATTATACTCGGGCTTCTGGATAAAAAATATCAGGATTATGAGTATGAAAAATCAATTAAAATGACGAAACAGGAAGTAAAAGATGAACTAAAAGACACGGAAGGAGATCCGAAAATAAAATCCCGTATACGTTCTACGCAAATGCAGATGGCAAAACGCCGTATGATGGCGCAGGTTCCCAATGCAGATGTTGTTGTAACAAATCCTACACATTATGCTGTTGCAATAGTGTATGACAGAACCAAAGCTCCGGCTCCTATGGTGGTGGCTAAAGGTGTTGATTATGTTGCGTTTCAGATACGTGAAATAGCAAAACAGCACAATGTTCCGATAGTTGAAAACAGACCGGTTGCCCGTGCCCTCTACAATTCTGTGCCGATTGATGGTATAATACCATCAGACTTGTATGTTGCTGTTGCGGAAATTCTTGCTTACGTATACAGC
>CASELB010000095.1 GCA_949288685.1 uncultured bacterium | reverse complement strand
GTTCCTAATACGACAAATATCGGGTTTGAATATATAGAAGGAGAATTGATACTGCTCCATTTAAGTGACCTGGGTATTTGTGCAAGTTCCGGCAGTGCTTGTACATCAGGCTCACTGGAACCAAGCCATGTTTTAAGGGCAATGGGAACTCCGTTTACATCACTTCACGGCAGTATAAGATGGAGTTTGAGCAAGTATACTACTGAAAAAGAAATTGATTATGTTCTTGAGAAACTTCCGGCTGTGATTGATAAATTAAACAAAATATCTCCATTCCAACGGGAACTTGAACATCTTAAAGCCTGCAAGGGGTAACAGACATTAATTTTCAGGCAGCATTTTAGGTTTGATAATAGCAAGGGCACATGCTAATCCGGCACCTACGTATGGTAGCGACGCCATTGCCGTACGGGTCATTCTTGATAAAAATTTAGCGCTCTTTATTATGTATTCAGGCTGATTGTATATCATTCTGCGATATGACAGACGATTTTCTCTTAAATTGCTCTTTATTCCAATTATAAAATCATTGTTATCAATGGATTTAATGAAATTTACAGTCCCTCTGCATATTTTAGGATTTTTTTTTGTAAAATAATTACCGGTTTCTTTTAATGCGTAATATCCGCCTGCCGAGGCTGCACCAACACACGCCATACCTGCAATACCGTGCTCGTTTTCAAAATTTCTGAATTTTTGTGAGTTTCTTGCAAGAAATTTATTTACTCCCATCATTGTGCAGAGTGAGAGCAAAAAAGCACCCCACTTAAGCCCGCTAGCGGCGCCTGACAAAATCATTTTTGACGGCATCCTGCGTCGGTTTTTGTAACCGGCGCTTATAGCTGCAAGAGCCGGTGTTGATAATAAAATTTTATCTTTCTGATCAAGCTGCGTATTCCTTGATGTAAACCCTGCATATTGGGAATTGCTGCCTTCTATACGCATTGTTTAAACTCCTTAAAGACACATTATATTTTAACATCTTTGTGAAAATTTTTCTTCCCTGAATGAGAAATATTGTTTACATAACTTTACAAAAAAGGCAACTTTTAAATACTTTTATACTTTATATAATTGTAGTAGGTGAATAAGGTTAAACTATGGCTGAGTATTTAGACAGACAATTACAGGTACCAAATTATTCGGGTGTAAATATCCAGATAATTAATCCGGCTGTTAATATGGGTGGTAATAATCCTTTACCTGTATCTCACAGCGGTAATCAATCGCTGCCGGCACCGGGTACAGTAAGTCAGGAAACAGAAAGTTTGCCGCAAACTGTTACAAATCCGATTAACTCTCAGACGGCGCCGATGCAGTCGCAAAATCCCTGGAGCAGTATTCCAAACGGGTCAATTTACAATAATAACAATAATGAGATAAACAATAATATTCAGTATCCGCAGCAGCAGTATCAGGGATACCCTTATCCTGCGCCTTATATGGCGTATCCTCCTTATCCGCCGTATCCGCCATATCCCACATATCCGCAGGTGCAACAAAATGGTGCGGCTCCGGAAGAAAAAAAAGAAACTCCGACAACTAAAAAACGGGTTGTAACATTAACAGATGATTATATAAAATCTCTTGAGAATTATTTAAATAATCCAAACAGAGAAGTAAGACTTCAAGCCGCAAAAGATATTGTAAGACGGTTTGAAGAAGACATGACAAGATATAATGATCCGGCGCTTAATGCGCTTGTAAATAAAATGCTTCAAGATCCTCAAGGTTCAATAAGAGGAATTGCATTGAGTTTATTAAGTACCGGTATCGCGCAAGGTAATGATTATACGGTAGCGTTATTAAATAATATGAAAAATGACCAGACAAATAAAGAAGATGCACTTCAAGCGGCGGAGGCATTGTTAAGAATGTCTGCAAAAACAGAACTTGTAAGCTGTCCGCAGCAAGAGAATACTCCGAAAGAGGCAGAAAAAAATGGCAATCGCGCTTAAAAACATTTTAATAAAAACAGCAGGAGCCGGAGGTGTAGGACTCGGGGTCTATGATGCTCACGCACGCGGCAGACGGGATTCAATCCGACATGGTAAAATCCAAATGGCGGATTCAACACTTGATGCGTGGCTTGATGCAAACAGAATGACAAAGGAAAGCGATGTTGAAAATTTTATGAAGAGGGGGGCTTTCAAATGGCGTCTTGACAGTCCGCTTGCTAAGTTATGGGGAAATATTAAAGGTTATGTCAGCGGATTTTTTGCTTCGGTTGCCGATAATGTTGTTCCGATAGGACTCTCTGCCGGCACTTTTATTGCAAAAGGCGGAAGCTGGTTCCAAAAACTATCCGCAGGCGGTCTGGGAATTTATGCTATATATGCGATTATTAAAAGTTTTACCGGTTTTGAACGCCATAATAAAATGAATTAGTTATTCTTCTATGTATATTTCATCAGGATTATATCCTATTCCTGAGAGCGGCGTCGGATAGAGGTTTTTTAAACGGTTTCGTGCGGCAATGATTCTTATCGGTGAATACAAATAAATCATAGGTTTCTCATTATAAATAATTTCCTGGTATCTGTCATATAACTCTTTTCTGTCTTTAAAGTTTGTTTTTAGGGCACCCTCATCAAAAATGTAATCCAACTCTTTTTCCATTTGCAGCCTGTCGTCGATTTTGTATCCCGCAGGACGCTGGTTGAACATGTGCAGCGGTCCTGTAGAATACCAGACATTTTTTCCGCTGTGCGGTTCAAGAGGTGAGCCGGTTAGCCCCATTATTACCATATCGTAGTCATAGGTGTTTACCAGTTTATTTACAAGTGAATTAAACTCGATTGGCTTAAAATTAACTTTTATTCCTAAATCTTCGATATCCTGTTTAACCATTACACCAAGCGCTTCGCGTTCGGTGTTGCCGGCGTTTGTATATAAATCAAACTCAACATAATTTTTATTTTTATCTCTTAGCCTTCCTTTTTTGTCATAATAAAATCCGCTTTGTAAAAGCAGTTCTTTTGCTTTGTTTAAATCTCTGTTATGCCCTTTAACAGATTTGTTAAGGTAAATGGAATTTAGACTTTCTGCGGTAAAAAGCGGAACCCCAAGCCCGCTTGCAATATTCATAACCATGCTTTTTCTGTCGAGCGCGTAATCAATTGCCGCTCTAAAGTTTTTATCTTTAAACCACGCCTGTTTTATCGGATTAACGTAATACTTGCCATCATTGTTTTTGCGATTGTTGAGATTAATTGATATAAACATTGTACCTGTATCAGGTCCGATATTGTAGACCGTATAATCGGATCGGGGTTCTTTTTCTTTGTAACGGGCTACGTTTGAGCCGCGCAGGCTGATTATATCAATTTCTTTTGCTTCAAATTTTAATATTTCGTTATTTAAATCAGCAACTATAAAATAAACAAGTTTATCAAGATATGGCAGTTTTTCATTTTTGCTGTTGATTTTATAATAATCCGGATTACGTTCAAATACTACACGTTGCGCCGGAACGTACTCTTTTAGCCTAAAAGCTCCGCTTGTTACAAGTTTTTCTGGATTTATATCTGTAGACAGGAACGTGTTAAAACAATCACTTCCTTTATCAGATACGGGTTTAAAAATATGCTCCGGGGCAATCGGGGTTGATAATTGTCTTAAAAAAGGCGCAAATGGTTTAGATAATATGAACTGAACGGTATAATCATCAATTTTTTTAATTTCCGGTAATTTCCCGTCAATAACCATCATGTCTCTGGTTGAGGTGTTTCCTAAACCTGCAAAAATGATTTCTTTATAGGTATAAATAACATCATCTGCAGTTATTGGTTTACCGTCACTCCATTTAACGCCTTTTCTTAAGTTTATTGTATAAGTTTTTCCGTCAGGGCTTATTGAATAGCTTTTTGCAAGAAGCGGTATAACTTCTCCCGTTGAAGGATTGGATGTTAAAAGCCCGTCATACATAATTCCGCCCATTATGGTGGATGTTGCATCCATTGAGTTAAACGGGTTAAAAGTTTTCGGACCTTCTCCGATTGTGGAAATAAATAATTCTCCGCCAAATTTTCCGGTCGCTGCGCCTGATTTGTAGTAGTCAACACCGTCAATAGTAACTGTTGTATCCGGTTCCCGTTGAATTTCAGCATTATTTGAATATGTGGCGGATGATTGTTTTTGCTGATTTTCAGGTCTGTCTATATGGAAGATAAAAGACATGCAGACAAGCAGAATTAGTATTGCTGTTAATATGCTGAACAATCTCTTCATACCAACAGAATAGCATAAAGAAAACTAAGTTCCATACTAACCTGTGGGATAATAAATGTATCAGGAAATTAATTTTTCGTAATGGGCTTTATAAAATTTATCAAACTCATCATTTAATATAGCCTGACGGGCTTTTTTAGCAAAATCAATGAGAAATTTAATATTATGAATACTCATTAAAGCCTGTCCGGTGCCTTCCTGACATTTGTAAAGGTGGCGTAGATACGCCCGTGTATGATTTTTGCAGCAATAGCAGTCGCAATTTTCATCCAGAGGACGCGGATCATCATGATACTGCGCATTTTTAATTTGCTTTTTACCCTCAAAAGTAAAAAATGAACCGTGCCTTGCATTCCTTGTAGGGAGAACGCAGTCAAACATATCAACGCCGCGTAAAATCCCGTCCAGTAAATCTTCCGGAGTACCTACGCCCATTAAATAACGCGGTTTATTTTCAGGCAGAAGCGGTGCTGTAAGTTCTACAAGGTGATTTTTAATTTCGGGCGGCTCACCTACGCTTACACCTCCGATAGCGTATCCGACAGCATCGTAAGTTGAAACAACTGCGGCACTTTCTCTGCGTAAATCGTCTTCAAAAGCGCCCTGACAAATAGGAAACAGAGCTTGATTTGTTGAAGTTTTGGCTTTAAAACATCTTTCAAGCCATCTGTGAGTTCTCTCCATGGCTTCTTTAGCAGTTTTATAATCGCAAGGATACGGAGCGCACCAGTCAAAAGCCATAATTATGTCAGCCCCTATATCCTGTTGGATTTCCATTGATATTTCAGGGCTTATGAAGTGTTTTTTGCCATCTTTGGGATCTCTAAATTCAACGCCTTCTTCAGACATTTTTCTAAGATGAGCAAGCGAAAAAACCTGAAATCCTCCCGAGTCGGTTAAAACAGGTTTTTGCCAGTTCATCCAGCCGTGTATTCCGCCAAATTGTTTTATTAATTTATGTCCGGCTCTTAAATATAAATGATAAGAGTTTGCAAGAATAATCTGAGCGCCTGTGTCATACAGGTTGTTATTTGTAACCAGTTTAACCGTTGAATTGGTGCCTACGGGCATGAATATCGGAGTTTCAATATCGCCGTGCGGTGTATGCAGAACTCCTGCTCTTGCGCCGGAGTTTTTGCAAATATGTACTAAATCGTAACTAAACCCCTGAACGTTCCTGGTCATAAGTAATCATCTCCAGCATGGATTGCCAGTTGTCATAGATTTCTTCAGGTTTAAAATAAATAGCGATTTCTCTTGCTGCGCTTTCTGTCGAGTCAGAAGCGTGGATAGCATTGTATTCCATTACCTGCGCAAAATCTGCCCTTATTGTTCCGACGTCAGCTTTTACCGGATCGGTGCATCCGACCATGTGACGTACGCTTTCTATTGCACGATAGCCTTCAACTACCATTGCGACAATAGGTCCGCTTGTAATGTAATTAACAAGCCTGTTGTAGAAAGGTTTGCCCTGGTGTTCTTCATAGTGCTTTGCAGCAAGTTCAGGTGTTACCTGTAAAAGTTTCATTGCAACAATCTTGAAACCTTTTGTCTCAAAACGGTCAATAATTTTACCTATTAATCCTCTTTTTACTCCGTCAGGTTTAATTGCTACAAATGTTCTTTCTTCCGAAATCATAATCTCTCCTTAATATGTCTTCTTGTGTTATTACACCATAAATATAAATATTTGTAAACTTTAAGTTCTGCTGGCTTATATATTTTACACTGAATAATCCAAGACGGTTTCTGATTGACAAGAAGTAACATTTCGCCCTGAACTTAGGTATCCCGTGTTGTGTACCACCTATAGTTTTTTAAATATTGCAAGTTTTCGTATATGTTTTTCTTCGGTAGGTAAGTTATATTCTATCGTATCTACAAATATAAACCCTGTCCTGTTCATTATTTTTTTTGCATTATCAATTTCTTCTTTTAATAACCTTGATTTATAAGCAGCAAAGTACCCGCCCTTATTCATTAGCGGAGAGGCGTAAACAAAAAGTTTATCCAGTGCTGCCAGTGCACGGGATGTGACAACATCAAACTTCTGTTCTTTAAAATTTTCTATTCTGGAACATACAGGGTGAAGATTTTTAAGCCCGAGATTTTGCTTTATATTTTCTATTGCACGGATTTTTTTTGATATACTGTCGATTGCCCAAACTTGAATATCAGGATATTCTATTGCTATCGGTACTGCAGGAATCCCCCCGCCTGTACCAATGTCAAGAATGGAATCAGGTGTTATATATTTTTCAAAAAAAGCAGATATCGCAAGTGCATCAGTAATATGTTTTTCGAAAAGATATTTTTCTTCATTCTTTGATATAAGATTAACTTTTGCGTTTTCTTCAAGAAAAGCATTTATATACGGCTGAAATTTATTTTTATCCATAACTTTTCATAATCTCCGTATATTTTTCAGAGCCAAGCCGGATTTCCATATCCTTAATTCTTGCTGTAATTTTCTTTAAATTCTCTTTTGAAAAATCGTCTTTTACATTCATATAAACGCCGATATATTCTTTCAGAGCCTTTTCATTATCATTAACTCTGTAATAGTAGTCTCCTGCAAGAAGATGTGACTGTGCGATATAGAAACTGTCGTTAAGTGTTTCTGCGCTGTTTTGCGCCATTTTTATGTAGGGTAATGCTTTTGAGGGCGTTTTTTCAAAATACAGATTTGCAAGGTGCGTAGAAGAGTAGTAAATCCCGTCATAATTATTTTTAGCAGTATCCAAATCGTACGCTTTTTTAAAATACTCTTCCGCCTTTTTAATATCTCCGTCTTCTTCTGACATTGTTCCAAGGTTGCAGTAGACCGGAGAAAGATAAGTTTGCGCTCCGGAATTTATATATTTTTTATAATAAGAAATTGCAAGTTCTTTCTCTCCGTGCTCGTCTAAAGCGACGGCATACCTGAAATATAATTCATTGGATGTATCTTTCGGAGTTGTTTCGTTAATTGAGTCAACCCCCTGTTTGTAATATACAAAGGCTTCTTCATAATTTTGTGCATAATCTTCTATATTGCCGAGTTGCAGACAGGAATCAATCATAAGCGCATTTGGCGAATCCTGTGAAAAAATTACTTCTTTGAGCAGTTTTCTTGCTGTATCAAGGTTAAACATATTGTAATAAACATTGGAAAGCTCATATTTTATATAATTAACATTAATAGGTTCATTATTATCAGTAAAAAAGTCTTTGGCAAGAGTAAAGTAGTGAAGGGCTTTTGACCAGTCCGATGTTTTGGTATAAACTCTTGCAAGTGCCAGATATAAATCTACCAGCCGTCTCTTATCCTGTACAATATTAAGCAGATTTTTATACGTTTCTGCTGCATCTGTATATTTATGAGAAGCGGTATATTCCTCTGCCTTTTTTATTAAGTCTTCTTCATTTATTTTTATGTCATTTGTAACGTTTTTTTCAGTGTTCGGGTGTTCATCTGCCGGTTTAATTTCTTGAGGCTGCGATATGGCATTAACAAGTTCATCTGTACTTTCAGCCTGCGCGGTGTGGTACTCGCTTTCTGCGCTTAAAGATTGTCTTGAAAGTTTTAATACACGATTTTCCGGCTTTTCTTTTAACTGGGTTTTATAAATATCAGCAAGATATCTGTGAAGTTTTTGTTTTATTTTTACGGGAATGATAATTTCTACATCAGAATGAAAATAGTCACTTACATAGATAATGCCGGAGGTCTCATATATATACCCGTTTTTTAAGAGGTATTTAACGGAGTTTTCGTCATATAAATCAAGTACGCTTAGAGCATCGTATGAAATTCCGTGTCTGAGAAGCAGCAAAAACCAGAAGAAATTTCTTATTGGCAGGGGCAATACTGATATTGCAATGTCGCACAGGTACCTGTCAAAAATCTTGCCTGCATTTTTGCACCTTAAAAGAAATTCTTTTAGGGTAATCCCCATATTGGTAATAACGCTTGAGGAAAGTTTTGCGTAATAATAATAACCGCGGGTTAATTTGTAAAGTTCTTCAATTTCGGTTTCATTAAATTCTATATTTTTTGAACGGAAGTACTCAGAAAATAATACGCGGTTAAGCGGTTTTGAAATAATTTTTGTATAACTGACATCCGCAGGAATAAGTGAAGAGTCAAAAGTTTTTGCAGTCAAAATAATTTTTACTTTGTCATAATTTGCAACAGAAAACAGAAAATCCAAAATAAGTTTTGCATTTTTTTCTTGAATATTGTTAAAAGCGTTTATAAAAATAAGAATAGGGAATGAGCTTACGCTTATATATCTGTTAAGTGTTTTGGCAAAATTTTCAATTTTGGGCGAGAGAATTTTTTTTGCATCCGGCGTTTTTTGCATAATATCAATAAAGTATAACAGGATATCGTCACAAACGGTTGCGGCTTTGCAATCAT
>CASELB010000094.1 GCA_949288685.1 uncultured bacterium | reverse complement strand
CGCGTAAAAGATTTGATTAAATAAATACCTCTCTTTAGCCCTGTTAACATGCAGGGCTTTTTTTATGTAAACTTTTGTAAATTTTTTCTTAAAAAAGCTAAAGTTTTGGAGAAATCTGCCGATAACTATAATACAAGGGAAAAAGATAAAGGAGCCAAAATGGGTTTAGCATGTTCACAAGTAAGACTCTTGACGCTTATCAGCCGCAAAGCCGATAACGAACTTGAGACTATGCTTGTTTCTAACAAGAAACTGGCACTTTCGCGTGAACAAAGCGAACTTTCTCAAGAATATTACAGTAAGCTCCAAACAAAGAAATTAAACTATTACAATGACGGGGCTTATTGCCCTATTACGTACAGTTACCTTATGGGTGACAGCTCCTTAAAAAGCTCCTTTATTGACAGTTATGCGGCATCAATGATTACTGATTCAGATGTTGCAGCAGAGTATGGTATTTCTTCTATTACAATGCCTGCAACTAAAACCGACAATTCTGTTATTCTTACAGACTACAGAGGTCTTGTTGTTTTAAATAATGAGTATGCAAACGCTATTATTGCGGTTTGCGGGGATAATGTAAGTTGTGACGGTAATGGCAAAGGAAGTACATTTAAGGCTTCTTATATACCGGCAATAATTGCGCAATATATGGGATTTGCAGAGGGGTCAAAAGAGTATCAAGCAATAATTGCTGTTTATAACAACGATACGGCTGCCCTTGAAGCATTAGAGTTATCAACAACAAATATTGACGGTACTAAAGAGGACGGTACCGTAGTTGAGGGTGGATTTACCGCATCTAACAGAATAGAAGCGTACCAGCAAATGATAGATTTTTACAAACCTATATTTCAGGCTTGCGCGTCTAACGGATGGACTACGGAATATACAAGCAATTTAAATGACAGTGATTATATGAGTAACGCTCTTACAAGCGGTATTTTCCATTTACAAACGGTTGATAATTACGGGGAATATGAGGCAGGTACCTCGCTACAATACTATATTAATGCGGCATTTGTTACTGAACGCAGAGATTCTGTTGAGCAAGAAGAAATCACTGCCTGGTATAATGCTGAAAAAGAAAAAATCGCAGCAAAAGAAGATTACTGGGATGTTCAACTTCAAAACCTTTCTACAGAACTTTCCGCTATTGAAACAGAAATTGAGTCTGTACAATCTTTGATTGATGATGCTATTTCTTCCGTCTTTGACTGGGGTGCATAATAAAAAAGGAACTGCGTAGAGTTCCTTTTTAAAAACGGAGTTTAACTTTATTAAACCTAAGTTACAAGCTGCATTGCATTTTCAAGTAATTCTTTGTTAGACTTAATTAATGCATTCACTAATTCCATTTGAACTTTTGCCTGCTGATATTCAGCAATATTATTTTTGAAATCGGTATTAGACATTTCAAGTAAACCTGATCTTATTTCACCTCTTCCAACAACAGGTTTTCCCGATTCGGCTGTTTCTACATACTTGCTGTCAGAGATTTCATACAATCCGTTCGGATTATGGAAATTAGCTGTAGCTATCTTATACAAAGGCACTGAACGGTTACCGTTATCAGCTTTGCCGTATATAGTACCGTCATTTCTGATTTCGTATTCATCATATTTACCTAGGAATTTCCCGTTATTCGGGTCAATCCAGAGCTTTATATTTGTAGTCGGGATACTCAAAGCGCCGCCCTTCAAGGCTGTTTCCTGATACAAATCCGCGCTCAGCGATTTTGTACCGGACATGATTTCACCTTTATCGTTTAATATATAACCTTGAACGGTGTCTCCATCAGCCGCTCTGTATACGCCTTCGGAGTCAAATGTAAATTCACCGTGTCTGGTATAGGCAACTTTACCTTCTGCATTCCGTACTATAAAGTATCCTGAGCCTTCAAAAAACAAGTTTTCATTTGACGTACCGGGCGTTGATTTTCCCTGTCCCTGATTTTTTAGCGGGTGATCAATTATTGCACCGCCAAGGAAGGTTTGAAAGTTTACTTTGTTTTCTTTAAACCCCGGCGTATAAATGTTTGTCATGTTATCAGCCAGAACATTTATCCACTGATTGGTGGCACGCTGGGTGTTAAGTGCGGTTGTAAAAGAATCATTCATTGTTTTTATCCTTCTTATTTTGTTCTTGCTCGTTATCACGTTTTTGGCGCTGGTGGGTTAATTCGTCATACGGGAGGTTTTCATCCTCAAATCTTTGCACCAGTCCGGAAATATTGTTTCTTAGGTAATTTTCGGCGGCATCGGAGCCGGGTATAAAATTAGCTGAAATACGACCTTCTTTACTTAGTTTTATAATGACAGAAATGTCATTGTCAAAATTT
>CASELB010000093.1 GCA_949288685.1 uncultured bacterium | reverse complement strand
TAAATTTTTGTAAATATTTATCCCGAAACATTAAAGTTTTTCTGAATTGTGCCGATATATACACCATAATGTATATTTTGGTGCATAAATCGCTGAAAGCTCTATAATAATCGGATTGTAGCGTATAGTTTAATAGCAATTTCTTATTTAATTTGAAAAATACATTGTGAGCAATGTGCTTTGGGATGGAGTACAAGATTATCTTCCAAATCATACATTTTAGCTATTCTTACAACCAGTTTTGAACCGCAAATCGGGCAGTATAAGTCAGTTTCACCGTTTAAAATCATTTCTTTTATATCATCAATAGTTTCAGGTTTTACGGATATATCTGTAACAGTTTTCTCATAGCTTTTTATTTCTGCCGGCTGTAATTTTAATGCTCTTGCAAGTTTTTGTCTTATTGTAACCGAAAGGAAAAGTTCTTTTCCTGATTCAATATCCTCAATAGTTTCAATGCTTATACCCGAGCGTTTAGCAAGACCGGTAGTTGACATGCCGGCTTTTTCTCTTTTTTCTGATATAAATTCTGCAAGGCTTTTCATTATTTTTCCCTATTTAACGTGTATATTATAACATATAAAAAAAAGGGCATACGCCCTTAAAATGGTAAGTATATTTTTTGTACGTAATTTTTTATTTATGCAAAACAAGTTGCAAATTAAAGGTAATTAAGTAATGTACCTGTCTGATAAACCTGTGATAAAAGGCTCATACTTGCCTGATAGGCGTACATTGCACTGTATAAATCAGTTGAAACTTCGGTTATATCAATATCTTTAAGATTTGATAAAACGCTTGTAAGATTTACTTCTGTTGCATCAAGAGAAGTTTTTGCCATTTCCATATTGTTGTAAGCTGATGCATATTTTGTTTGAACAGTTGTAATCTGAGATACGCTTTCATCAAATCTGTCAAGTAATCCGTAAAGTGCTTCATTAGCTGCTGTAACTTCCGCTTCTGTCGGTTGTTCAACCAGAACTTTAAGTGCGTTAATAGTTTCAACCATTGTTCCTATAATACCTTCACTTTCACCGGTTGCAGAATCATAGTATCCGAAAACACTGTCACCCGGGGCATTAATAACTTCGTATGTACCGTCACCGGTTTGTACATATCTTTCATATTCGCCATCTGCCGGAGTACCGTTATATGTTACGGAAGTAATATTTCCGTCGGCATCTTTGTTTATGGTAAACGGCTGGGTTTTAACGTTTGTTCCTGCAAAAATATAATCACCGTTGAATTTTGTGTTTCCTATTTGAATGATAGTTTCTAAACCGCCTTCAAGCTGCTGCAGCATTGCTTGCAGTGAATCTGTATCGTATGTACCGTTTGCAGCCTGAACGGCAAGGGGTTTATAAGTGCTTACAATATCATCATTAAGAGAATCAAGCATATCATCAAGTTCTGTAATTTCATCCTGCGCAATCCCGATGTTTTCAAGGTAAACTTCAATATTATCCAGACCTTTTTGTGTTTTTAGAACATTAACTGTAGCTACAGGATCATCAGCAATTGATGTTAGTTTGCTGTTTGACGCAATTTGCGCAAGCAGATTTGCATAGTTATTATAATTTGTTGACATGCCGTCCTGTAAAATTGTATATAACATTTGAGAAGATATGCCTTGAGATATTGTCATAAATTTATCCTCCTAAAGAAACAAGTACATCTAATAAACTGTTGCAGGTTGTAAATATTCTTGCGGCTGCGGAATATGCTGTTTGATACTTAATAAGGTCTGTAAGTTCACTGTTTAAATCAACAGAGTATTCTGCAGTTCTTTGCAAGTCTAAGTTATCAACAATGCTCTGCTGCGCCTCGATTTCTCCGTCAATATTGCTTAGTGCTGTACCAACGGAACCTACAAGTGCTGAATAAAAATCTTCAAATGTTAATCCGCCGAGTCCTGCCTGAGCGGCTTCTCTTGTATTTAACATATTGACAACGTTAGAATTATTACCGACAGCATTTGCGTCAAATTGTGCCGGATCGTCAAAATAAGCGGTAGCCAGAAGCCATTGTCCGCCGTCTGCCAGAAGGTCGTCATTAATTTTAATATTTGTTGCGGAAATTGCGCCGCCGTCTGACGAAACAAAAATATTTACATTCCGGTTGGCGTCTGATAATGTCCAGGTTGTCGGGTCTATACAGTATGCATTTGCATCAGTTTGTAAAGCATTGAAAATATCTGCAATAGTGACCGCTAACTGGTCTAATTTTCCTAAAATATAATCAGCGCTTACGGTTCCGGCATCATCCGAACCTGTAGTAAGATATCCGCCCAACTTCCCTGTTGTAATGGTATCATTAATGTTTCCGAAAACTCTGCCATCCGTGCTTTCAATATTTACAACCGCAAGCGCGCCATCCCAATCATCAGGGTATGTTATTCCCTGTTGTGCACAATATTCAGACGCTGTTTGAACGGTAAATTTGCCAAGGACTTCCGTTCCCTTGACAAGGTCAACACCGTTCAAACTTAGTCTTACTGTTCCATTCGGGTATTCTTCTAAGTCAAAATCCATATACTCCGAAATTTTATCCAGAATAGTATCTCTGGTATCAAGCAGGTTATTTGCCGTTAAATTACCGGTTTGGGTTCTTGCAAGAGACTCATTAACATCTGCAAGCTGCTGGAATAAATCATTTATATTTGTAATTTCTGCGGCAAATGGTGAATCTGCAAGTGCATCTGCGCTTACGCCGTCACCGAGTTGTGAATACATTTGCTCCTGTAGTTTTTCGGCTGTTGTATTCATTAAAGAAGTAAGTGTTTGTGCGGATTCTAAAAATGCAACTCTTGCTGTTGAATCAGTAGGATTGTTGTTTAAGTCATTTAATGCTTCGAAGAAACTTTTAAGCCCGGCGTCAATACCTGTTCCGTCAAGCTCGTCAAATAAATCAGCAATATCACTGATATTATTTTGCTGCTGTTGCAGGCATCCCAATTGTGCGAGTGCGCCTCTGTACGCGTTATCAAGATATTTATTTGTACTTCTTGTAACACTTGCTATCTGCACACCGGCAAGTGAGTCAATTTGACGATAAACATTGTTACCAATAGGAATTTCATTTGTTCTGGTTGCAAGATTTACTGTCTGTTTGTGATAGCCGATTGTATTCATATTGGCAACGTTATTTGATACAACCGAAATAGCATTCTCATTAACCTTTAATGAGTTTGCATTCATATTTAGTGCTGATAGTAAGTTTGCCATTTTCGTTTATTCCTTTTATTTATGCTTCTTCAATAATGGTACTGACTGCTATATCTTTGTGGTCTTTGCTTTGCCCCTTTTCGTTATAAATACTTCCCTGCGGTGCAAATGCTTCTATTATAAGGTTTAGTCTTTTATCCGAAATGCTTAATCCTGTTTTTAAAAGTCCAAAGTTAACATATTGTTTTCGTTCTATATCTTTTGCAAATTTTTTAAAAGTTTCCATATAATTTTCAAGTTTTTCAATATTCGGACTTTCTTCGCTGCGGGCTATTTCTATTACATCAGACAGTTTTGTTATTCCCGGTTTTAACTGGTTAAAAAGCCCCTGCCGTTTTTCGTTTAAAGCCATAACTCTGTTATATGCGGCAGTTATCTGTTTATCAATACCTTCAAGTTCTTCATATTTATTTTTGACAAGTGCTTCTTTCTGCTCATCATAAATGCGGCAGATTTCTTGATAACATGCCAGCTCTAACTCGAGATGGTTTAGAATTTTGGTAATAGTATTCTTCATAGCTGCTCCGTAAGATTCCGTTCACGTCAAGCTAAGTAGTCCGCAATGACACTTCTTCCGTAGATTAGTCCATATCTAATGTCATCATCCGTGATATTAAATTCACCTGCAGATTCTGCATATTTTCTTAATTCCACTAAATCGACTTTTTCTAACAAATTTTTGCCTGACCGTGTATTTATTCCTATATTTTCTTCTCTCTCTTCTACGCCTGAACCGTTGTCCGAACGGTATTTAGAGGTATTTACGTTTGTTAAGTTTTGTAAACTTTCACTCCTGTTTGTGTTAATTGATGAAATCATTTTTTTGCTCCGATACTTACCATTTTTTATTTAATTAATCTTTTACGTACTTTTCCATTTGTGTATAAATTTGTTTTGCAAGCCCGATTGATGTTCGCGGATTTTCTGCCATATCCCGCCCCATTTCCTGAAATACAAATGATTTAAAGGTATCTACATAGGGCTGTTTTTCTCCAAAAAGGCTGTCAGAACGGTCAACGGTGCTGTCCATAAGTGAAAGCATTTTGGTTATGAACATGGATTCAAATTCCTGTGAAACCTTTTCCAACTGTTCTTTCTGGCTGCCTGCCGATTTTATTCTGTTATATACTTCCTGCTCGCTGTTTATAGTTTGTTTTGACATCATTTGCAGTGTATTTGTATCTGTCATAGGATTTATGTTCATTTTACTACCTTTTATTTTTAAATTATTATTAATTCAGCCTGTAAACTTCCTGATTTTTTAAGCGCCTGTAAGATTGATATAAGATCAATAGGCGCGACACCAATTGAATTTAACGCTCTGACTAAATCATTAAGGTTGCTGTTTGCGGGCATGGAAATAAGGCTCGCATTAGTTTTATTTACACTGATTTCAGCATTCTCAAATCCGACAGTCTCACCGTTTGAAAACGGATTTGGTTGAGAAAATTCCGGTGATGTTGTAACCGTAACCGTAATATTCCCGTGAGCGACTGCTGCGGGCAGAAGTTTTACATCGCTTCCTATAACAACAGTTCCTGTACGTTCATTTACTACTACACGGGCCCGTTCAAGCGTCGGACTTACTTCTAAATTTTCAAGGATTGATACAAAAGTTACTCTGTCATTTAGGAATTTTTCCGGAATTTGAACCTGAACGGAACTTCCGTCAATAGCTTTTGCAGGTGCAACATTTGAAGAAATAGTTTGTGCAATTCTTGAAACAAGTGTATAATCCGATTTATCCAGAGAAAGAGTTACGGAAGTTTCGTCTCCGATATCTGTTGTAATATCACGCTCCACAATCGCGCCGCCCGGAATTCGACCGGTTGTTGTAATAGCTGTTCTCTGTTGGGTACCGCCTGCAATTTTATTGATACCTCCGACAGAAACAGGACCCTGTGCAACTGCAACCGCTTCACCGTTTGGTGCTTTTAGAATTGTTTGGACAAGAACGCCGCCCTCTAAACTTTTTGCGTCGGCTAAGGTTGAAACGGTACAATCTATCTTATCTCCATTTTTAGAAAAAGGAGGGATTGTCGCAGTTACTATAACTGCTGCTGACGAACCTTTTTGAATATAGTTTTCCTGCTCAATTACTGTACCGAGGTTCATTAATAGCATTTTGTTAGTGATTTGCGTAGAACGCGAGTTGTCGCCTGTTCCCGGCAAACCAACGACGATACCATATCCCACGACCTGGTTATCCCTCACACCTTTTATATGCGTCAAGTCCATTATTCTTACTTTGGATTCTATCGCCATAACGGTGTTTGACGCTATCATCATTGTTATCATTATTAATGCTGTTAGTTTTTTAATAAGTTTCATACTTGCCTGCCTTACTCTATTAGAACAGATACTTAACAAATCTGTTGAATAGTCCTTCGTTCTGGCTTCTGGATATTGAACCTCTGCCTGAAAGTGCAAATTGCAGATTTGCAACATTATATGAATATACCTGACCGTCCGTATTTATCCAGCGCGGGTCAACAATACCTGTTACTATAAAGTCCATTCTTTCGTTTCCGTTTATAACGGTCTTTTTGCCTTGTACCGATAAATTACCGTTAGGAAGTTGTTGAACAACCTGAACTGCAATATTATCATCGTATGTCATTTGACGGGAGCCGTCCGCGGATGTACTTACATCATTAGAACCGCCGTAACCGTCTGCGGTTTTTAATCCTAATCCAAGCCAGTTTTTAATATAAGATGTAAATGAGTCCTGTGT
>CASELB010000092.1 GCA_949288685.1 uncultured bacterium | reverse complement strand
TAAATTTAATTATATTAACTATTTTTTTTAAGTTTCTGAATGAGGTAGCATAATACCTATGAATATTGATAAATACTTAGAAAAAGTAACGTCTCGCTTAAGTTTTAACTATTTTGCATTCCAGGCAACTACATTATTTGTTACCTTTATTGCCAGCTGTATTGCTATTTTTCAGTTTGTTGGAAGTTTTAATACAGAAGATCTGAATTTTTGTTTTCGAGCTTTTTCATTAGTCCAGATAATAATTGTTTTAGCTGTTACTTTTCTTGAATTTATCTTTTTTTCTATCAGAAAAAAACTTTCTCAAAAATTATTTAGTAAATCTTTGATAATAATACACATATTATTTACTTATTTGTTTTATTCAGTATCAATGTTCTTTTGCCCGTATAAAGATCTTATAGCTTTTATAGCAATCCTATCAGTATTTATTGCAGGATTTTTATTGTATAAGGCTGTTATTATATTCACTATTATTCCTGTCGTATTTTTGTTTATTATTGAAACATTAAGAAAACTCAAACTGGAACCGATGCAATATATGAAAAATATCTGGGCGTTCGGGTTTGTGATAACAGTTTTCGTCATTTTTTTTGTGGTGATTGTTTTTGCTTTCTATTTTCAGCAGGTCTGGAACTGCTCATAGTTGGGCAAATATAGCTATCCTCCTTTCTATACTTTAGTCCTTTTAGTCAGCCCTAATTCCATGTCTATGCGTATATTTTCGATTGTACATATAACAAAAAAATGTTAGTATAGTTAAGGTATGAGGAAGAAAGATTTTAAACGGGTATTTAATCTTATTGCAATCATTCTGGTATGCGGTTTCGGTTATTGCTACTGGGGGGTTGACTCTGTGCCTGTAAGTAAGTATGAGACTGTTAAAATGCAATCAGGACAAAATGAAGCGTATTATGTTCAAAATTGGTGTACTGATGATTTTGGCAGGCGTGAATTTATCCTCTGGGATAGGACGCGGGTAGATTGCCTTACGAAGGATTATGCTCTTGAGTTTGATTTTGCGCACAAATGGGCTGAAAGTGTCGGTCAGTCATTATACTACTCTATTATGACTAAACGTCAGCCGGGAGTCGTTTTAATTCTTACTAAATTTACTGATATTATTTATTTAAAGCGCCTTGAAGCTATTGCAAATAAAGAGGGGATAAAGGTTTTTGTTGTAAAAGCGTATTAGAACAGCTTAAATTTTCTTTACAGCAAAGTATAAAATTCTGCCTTGTGGTATAATTTTTAGAGGGCAGAAAGTTGATTGTGTTACTGATGTTGCTCTGTATTTAAGATTAGAGATTTGGAGTAATAATGGACGGAAATAATAAACCGGTAGTAAATTTGATATCGAAACCAGAAAATATGCTTAAGACTGTTTATACGGCTTGCAGGACGTGTTATAGTGCGGATTATCCTATAAATATATATAACTCTGTTGACGATGAAGAAAAAATGCTTAAACTTATTGAACGGGTGATTTCTTCCGGTCATTATTCAACTATTGAGCATATACAGGTTAGTTTTGCAATATCCAACGTTTCAAGAGCCTGCACTCACCAGCTTGTAAGACACCGTCACATGTCATTTTCACAAAAGTCTCAGCGGTACGTTAAAGAAAAAGGGCAGTTTGATTATATTATTCCGCCTACAATTGAACGAAGTCCTGAACTAAAAGAAAAGTTTGAAAACTTTATGAGTGAAATCTCAAAAATGTACTGTGAATTTACCGATGCGGGTATCCCTGCCGAGGATGCAAGATTTGTTCTTCCAAACGCTGCTGCAAGTTCAATGGTTGCAAGCCTTAATTTAAGAGAACTTATCCACCTTGCTAACCTTAGACTCTGTACCCGTGCACAGTATGAAATCAGAACACTTGTCGGGATGATGTGTAAAGAATTAGTAAAAGAAGAACCGTGGCTTGCTAAATATCTTGTCCCGAAATGCGAACGTCTGGGCTACTGTGACGAAGATAAATCCTGCGGCAGAATGCCGGTAAAACAATAATTATGAGTATAAATATAACACAGGAATTAGAAATTATAAGACAACTTCCCGAAAATGAAAAAGTTTATGCTTTAAATGAACTTATAGAAAGTATGAACTTTGATTCTCCTGCAGCGGTTGGTGAATTAAAAAGTATTCTCAAAGCCTATGGCTATGGAAACTTAGGACTTGCTCAGATTAACCCTATACTCGGCGATATTCAATATAATGCACAAAAAGTCGTTAAGTATATAAAATACGCAGAATTACTTGAGTTGGACGCTGTTATTTTTCCGGAACTTACACTTACCGGATATCCTGTTGAAGATATTATAGACAGACATCCGGTAGTAGTGGAAGAGAATATTAAATGGATTAAAGAGATTGCAAAGATTACCGGTAAAACCCGCGCAGTTGTCGGTTTTATTGAAAAAGTAAAGAGTAATACCGGCAGACGATATTATAATGCAGTAGCAGTCCTCGGTGATGGCAAAATTGAAAGTATTATAAGAAAAAC
>CASELB010000091.1 GCA_949288685.1 uncultured bacterium | reverse complement strand
GAATGACAGGATTTGAACCTGCGACCCCCGCGTCCCGAACACGGTGCGCTACCAAGCTGCGCTACATTCCGAAAAATTATTAAAGCAAGTGTTGCTTTATTGCGGACAACGATTTAACAGACCGCATTAATGCAACCTGTTTTCATTATAAAAGTCTCAAAAAAAAATATCAACACCATTTTTATGAAAGTTATATACCAATTTCCCCCAATCCCCCCTCAGGGTGATATAACAAATGTTATTATACGGAAATTATTTCAACCGTTACGCGGAAACCAAGTCCTGCACATATTCCACAGCAATCATTTCCCCACATATCTTACCAGTGCGTCATAAACCACGCCGCCTTCTGGATAATCTTCTTTTATTATTGCAAGCGCTTCTTCTTTTGATAATGCCGGCTTATATGAACGTTTTTCAACAAGCGCCGAATATTTGTCCGCAACGGCTATAATTTCGGCTTCCAATCCGTATATAAATCCGCTGTTGTTAACAGGATACCCTTTATTATCAGGTGTTTGGTGGTGATATTTTATTAATTCAAGCGCATCAGGTGAAATATTTTGCGTCTTTAACAATTCATAGCCCAATTCTGAATGCAAGTTCATAATCTGCTTTTCTTTATCAGTTAATCTGGCTTTTTTATTAATTATTTTCTCAGGAATAAGCACTTTCCCAAAATCATGGAAGATTGCCCCCTGCAAAACTGCCTGCCTGTTTACTACCTGCCTGTCCGATAGCGGTAAATTATCTATAATACCCGCTGCAACATTTTTAGTATGATTTAAATGCCCGCCTGCTAACTTTTGTAATTCAAAAATATTAATCTCGGGTTTTAAACCGTTTTCTCTTAAAATTTTTGCAACCTTAGGGTTCATATTCAGCATATTTTTAACTGCCTCTGCTGATAAATACGGACTTAGTTCCGAAGCCTGAACAAATATATCAACCGGATTGCTTGTACTGTTTGCCCCTTGAAATGTCGGAGATTTTACCCTTGATATTGCATTTATAAAAAGATTGTAATTATTACTGTTTAAACCATTTATATTGAGAGTCATACTACCAAACCTTACACTCTTCTATAAAGTATTTATTTAATAAAAAATTGACCGGATTTCATTTTTTGTTACAAAATGGTTACATTAATTTACAAACAGAAACATTTTCTCCCTAAAAACACACAAAACTATCGAGGAATAATCTCACGGTGGCAAACAGGTTCGGCATTAAGATACTGTGTCCAGATTAGCTGGCTTTTGGTCAACCCGTAGAGCTTTACAATTTCTTTGCCTGTATCAAAATCAACATTAAATTTTTCACCTGTTTCATTTTTCATAGCCTCGGAAATCTCTTCAAGCATCGGCTTGGTAAAAGCACAGGTTGTAACATCTTTTACTGATGGGCGTAAAATTACCTGTTTATAAATACATTTGTGGTCTACAACACCTTGCACAAGTTTTGTCAATGCAACTGCCTCTTTCCCCGATTTTATAGTGGAACGTTCCGTATAAGGTTCACAGGCGCTAAAACTTGAAATAAAACGTGACGAATAAGTTTCGGCTGCTATTGCGGAAACGGAGACCAATAATGTTAATGCAAATATCAACAATTTCTTCATACAAGAATTATAACTTAAACTTAAAATAAATATTGAATTTTTATCCTAAAAATTTCGCATTAATATTATGATATAATCTTTGTGTTATGAGAAAGATTTTATTAATATTAGGGGTAATGCTATTTTGCACCGCCGCGTATGCCGGACAGGACTTGAGATTTATTTATATAAACGGTTCAAACGTTAATGATGAAAAAATGTATAAGTGGTGGACAAAGAGTGTAAAAGAGTTCCATCCCGTATTGAAGAAAAAGATTGAAAAAGACAAAAAAATAAAAAAATGGGTGTTTAAAGATGAAGATTTCAGAGTAGAGAAAGAACCTGTATTATTCTACTGGGGTGACAAAAGCAAAGCCGATTTAGATTTTGTTCACGAGGCGCTTTTAACCTCCAAAAACTTAAGTTCATTTCTCGCATTCAAGTTCAGGGATGTATTAACCAAGTTCCTTCACGATGCAATATGGGTTCAAAAAGCCCATAATATGCGCCCGATATTAAATGAACTTAACCGGATAGTCAAAGATGAATACGCGCAAGGACGGCAATCAGTGTTATTCGGATATTCCGCAGGAACTTTTATTACTTTTCAATACATGCTTAATAAAATAAGATACATTGACCTTATTGAACTTGCCAAAATTTATAGCAAAGATGAAGCGGCGCTTAAGTTTATTGAAGAAAACCCGCGTCAAAAAACATGTCTGAACGCCCTGGAAGAGAGCGGGCTTGCGGTTGTATCCGCCGATGATAAACTTGTATTTTTTAAGGACAAACAGCACTTTAAAGAAAGTTACAATCGTCTTGATGAAACAACAGAACTCGTTTGTGCTCCAACTAACAGCATAAAAGGCGTAATTAATTTTGCAAGTCCGCTTGTACTTTTTTACTCCGATATAACCGACCCGAAAGTTGAACTTTCACACTATAACAAATACCTGCTCAAATACATTTTTGAAAATGATATGTTCACATTAAACATTAATTACAGAGAAGACCCTCTCGGATTTCCTGCCGTAAAAAATACGACATACAAACAACTGGAGGCGAAAACCGGTGTAAATATAAATAGTCCGGAAGGAATGGTCTATGAAAATTCCGGAGTCTGGTCGGGACGTTCGTTTGCTTTTGCCCACACCTCATATTATTCCGCAAGAAAAATTTTCCCCAGAGCGTTAAGAAAAAATCTTATCAACGGTTACAGGCTCCAGTATGATGAAAAATATAAAGCAAAAGAGCTTAAAAATAAGGAAAACTTGTAATTGCATTAATGGGTTCTCCTATTTAACAAGCAATATTACCCGCTTATATTACCCGGGTGTTTATTGAATTAAGAATAAAAGTTTTATTTAATATTTCTGTAAAAAGAAAGGAGCTTTTATGTTAGAAGAAGAAAACAGACATACCGTAAAACATGCTATTATCACATTTATTGCAGCACTTCTGGGAGGATTTTTAGCATTTTATGTAGTAATGGATATTACACTTGCCAGAATGTTTGACCCGATGAGAGGATTTAAAAGAGCAGAAAAAATGATTCAAAAACAGGCAAGGGAAATGCAAAGAATGGACAATGATATTTTTATGCCCTCCCCGATGCCGCTTCACCACTCACTTATCAATATGGTAAAAGAAGATAATAACTACAAGTTTATAATTGACCTTAAACAATTGAATAACAACGACAAAAATGTAGATGTAACTATCGACGGGGATACTATTAATATAAAAGGTGTTGTTGATAAAACTAAAGGACATAAAGATATGATTGTAGAGTTTTCACAAACATTTGCCCTTGGAGCACCAATTATTAAAGATAAAGTTACAAAAGAACAAAAAGGTGAAAAATACATAATCACCGTACCTGTAGAAAATGATGACTAAACTAAAAAGAAATGGGGCTTTAAATTAAAGCCCCGTTTTTTCATACTTTACCAAAAAAAATTATATCTTTTTCATACTTTGTATATTACAATACGGTTTTTTATTTTACAATTAATCTCTGCATAAAAATAGCCCGATTTTGTCATAAATTGTTACAATTTTTTTAAATATTATATATCGCTGTAAAAAATACTTTTTCCGTGAGAATCAAGTCCGCCGCTTGGTGTTAAACCTGCCGCGCGCGCGTAATCCTCTATTTTATTAAGCCATTTTTTGCTTTTCCCGACTTCGCCGAAATAATGATAATAAAGTTCCGCGCAGAAGGCTTTTTCCCCTCCGTGCTCCTTAAATTTCTTAAACATATTAAACATTGATGGAATACTCTCTTCAGTATGTTTCAATGCCTGTCCGATATTTATCAACCCCGGATGCGCTATACTCATATACCCGTACTGTTGATTTTTGAAAAAGTTTATAAACTCTTCCATATCAATATAAGCAGGCTGCAAAGGTTTAAGGCGCGGACGCGCGTCTGCAGCAAGCGATGAAATTTCACGGAATATTTTTTCCATACCGGATGGCAGAACCATTTTGGCGGCAATCTCTTCTTTTTTTATTCCAAGTAATTCCGCAGTATAACGTTCTATTATATCTTTATATGGTTCCCACTCTCTGCCGTTATTATGGAAACTAAGCTCATTCAAATATTTTTTCCCAGGAGAAAGATAGTCTATGCCGGCGGGATTTAAACCTTTTGCCGCAAACATTTTTTGTATTTCGGAATTTTTTTCAAAAAGTTCTGTAAACATTGTTCTGTAATATACATAATCCCGTGTATGCCCGTCTACGTGCAGAAGTCCTTTTTCAATCGGTGCGCAAAGCAACTTTGCCTCATCATAAGAAAGTTTTGCCGCCGTTTCGGGATATTCTTTTGCAAGTAAGTCTGAAGATTGAGAAATAATATCTTTTACAAGCTGCATCCTGTTTGCTTTTTTAGTATTAAGATATGCGTTCAATTTTTCATCAAAAGGATTTATCCCATGGAGAAGTAAATGGATTGATATCGGTTTTTTCATTTCCCGTTCAAGAAGTTGATTTTCTACAGTAAGTTCACACCCCATAACAACACGAAGATTTTTGTATTTTTCAGGGTTTTCTTGAATTATTTTTACAGCCTCTTTGCATCCTTCCAGAGTGTCATGATCGGTTATGGCTATTGTAAATGGAGCGTTCTTTGCTTTTGCTTCCGGATTTTTCTTTAAATTGGCAGCAATAGTATCCGCATACTTAGCCGACTGGTCAAGAAGTTCTGCTACACTCATTCTTCCGTCAGAATGATTTGTATGAATATGAAGGTTAGCGCGATATTTTTGACTTATCTTTCCTGACATATCAAAGCCGTCTTTAATATCGGTGACCAGCTCTGCACCGGGAGAATAACTGACCGGAGTATCACTAAATTCTTTAACAATTGATTTATATTCCCCCGGACCTATAACAGAACGCAAAATTACATAGTCACTTTCTTTACCGCCAATACCTTTTATCAAATCTTTTCTATAAGGGATGTCTTCAGCGAAACGCTTAATTTCACTGTTTAGGACTCTAAGCCCCTTTATTCCGTTTAAACCATTAACCGCACCGGTATATTTGCCCTTACATCCGTGATATGCCCAGAAAATTCCGCCGATTACTATAGATGCCGCACCTGCCTCCAAATAAGTTTTATTTTTTGTTATAAATTCTCTGCAGCGCTCTTTACGTACAGCCTTTTTTTCTTCTTTATTTTGCCGTACAGCACCATATAAAATCGTATTTCCACTAACTGCGGATATTTTCACATAACCCCCTGTTTATTTATTGTACAAGTTTATTTATCAACGGTTCAAATAAGTCTTTACCGCCCATTGTAAAATACTGCGGAAATTCCTTTGTAAACTCTCTGTTATTGGCACAGCTTGCCTCTATCAATGTCTTTACAAAACGGTATTGTTTATCAATGTCCCAGCTTTGAAAATCTTTTTCAATATTCATACGCGCACGGCGCTTGGGTTTCATATCACCACGTGCCTTTAATGCATTTAACTGGGATAAATTCGTCAGATTAAATGTAACACTTTCACGAAGACGGGAATAATCCATCATACCAAATTTTGTGAAAAATACGCCATCCCGCATAGTTTCTATTACAAAACCAATATTTTTCATCGTAGTTTTATCAGGCTCTATAAAGGGATTTTTGTCTGTATACCGCGGGAATTGACTGCAAAGGTCTATATAAAACTTATTTGCTCTGACGTAATCTTTATCGTATTGAGTCTGTAATTTTTTATACTTATAAAAACTGGAAGACCCTCTATCCAGAAACCTCGGGAGTTTCATTTGCTGAATAAGAATATCATCCTCCGTCCAGCCTTTTCTAATATCGAGTTTGGCACACTTCTCATCTGCCTTTTTAAGCAGCGCATTAAACTGTGCTACAGTATAGACCTGCGGAAACGCAGCACTATCGTGGTTATAACTTAATATGCGCTGGTCTGTATTATCCCAGAGTTGCCATTTAAAATCCTTAACACACGTCATATCTCGTGAACCGGCATCTCCGTACCCTTTTATAATAACGTACGCTTTATCAAGGTCACTGCCGGGAAATGCATTGTGCCTTCCTACCGAACATATACCGTCATATCCTGCCTGAACAATATCATAATAATTTTCACCCGGTTTGCAATATGATTTATTAAGGGTTTGAGATGATTTTATCAATGCATTTACAAATTGTATTTTTATATTTTCAGAAACCTTGTATAAATCCGGAAAACCGGTAAGTTCTTTAAAATAATTGATAAATTTTTCTTTTTCCGCCGGCGCCTCAATCCTGTCCAGAAATGAAAGATTCCGGCTTCTGATTGTAATACACTGAGTAAAATTAGTTCTGTCACTGCCTGTATCAAGGAAATTGCCGAGTTTAAAATTTTTATATACTCTGATAGCATCATCAGCAAGAAGTGCGCCTTTTTCATAAATTCCCATAGCATAATAATCAATAATGTACGGAACACCGCGGAAATTAACCGCATTATATTTTGAATAATTGTCTTTCGGTGCGGAAGAACGAACAAAAACATCCGGCGATGCTGTATTTAAACCATACGCAGAACGCTGTTTTTGTACATTTTTATTCTGTGCCGACAGCACACTTAAATTCACGGGATTAATTGCTAACATCAATACACACCATTAGTTACGTTTATATTAAACCACTAAATACATTTTTTTGCTATCCTCCCGGGACTTATTTTTATTTTTGTAACAATTTCTTTACAAAACCCGTTTTAATAGCAAAAAAAAATTAGTTTAAGGTTTATATTAAACGGGGGTAGTCAAGCCCCGAAAAAAAATGTATAATGCTTTAGTGCTATAAGAGGTAATAAACATGAGTGAATTAAACGGAACAAATTTGAATAATTTTAATCCTATTGGCAAAAATATCATGCCAAAATCTCCTGATGTTAAACCTGTTGAGGAACAAAAGTCTGAACCTGATAAAATAAATGATTTTTCTAATCCGCATGCAGAAATTATCGGACGTTCAATGCTTTCTGTCGAAAGAGACAGCACTAAAAATGACCTTGACGCACTTCTTGAGAACCCGCAAATAGCGGAAAACTCCAATAAGCTGTTTGAATTTGCGTATGAACAGGCACTCCAAACAGGAGAAGAAAATCCTTATGAAGAAGCAGCGTCTTTTTCAACAACCCAGATGTAAAATAAAAAACTAATAAATATACAAAGAGGCAGGAATATTTCCTGCCTTTTTATATGTATAAAATGCTTTAATAATAAAACTATTTAACTTTTTAAAGTCTAAAAGCATGGCAAACACTAATTTTAAGTCATATATAGTATTGACACAGCCTGTTTTTTATGATATAAAGTTGGTGGGGTAAATGTATATTTTTGAGTCTTGCACACTTGCAAGACTTTCCTTTTGTTTACTTGTATATTACATTTCTCCGAGTATAATATACCTTACAAAGGAGGGTATTGTTATGATTAATGTTGCAATATGCGGCTCGTCAGGGAAAATGGGGAAAGAGGTTGTTAAAGCAGTTTCTAACGCCGATAATCTTAATTTAACAGCAAAAATTGATATAAACGGCGGAGAGTTCTCCTCTATAAAAGATGCTAAATCTGCCATGCCTATTAATGTTCTGGTTGACTTTACCCAGCCGAAATCTATTTATGAAAACGCACTTTACTGTCTTAATAACGGAATTAAACCGGTTATCGGTACAACAGGCTTAAAAGATGAAGAAATCAGAGAACTGGAAAAAATTACTAAAGAAAAAAACACCGGCTGCCTGATTGCACCAAATTTTTCTACAGGAGCAGTATTAATGATGATGTTTGCCAAGAAAGCCGCAGAGTATTTTGATAACGCGGAAATAATAGAACTTCACCACAATCAGAAAAAAGATGCACCGTCAGGAACAGCCATAAAAACAGCTCTTATGATGTCTGAGGCTAAAAAATGTTTTACAACAGGCAACTGTCCGGAAACAGAGACTATAGAAGGAGCGCGGGGCGGTGACTCTTATGCCAATATACATATTCATTCAGTAAGGATACCCGGTTATATTGCTTCGCAGGAGGTAATCTTTGGAGAAGAAGGACAAATTTTCAAACTCCGGCACGATTCAATGAACAGAGAATGTTATATGAAAGGCGTTCTGCTTGCAATTAATTATATTAGCGCGCATAATGAGTTTATCTACGGGCTTGAAAAAATAATGTAGGGGAAATAAGGAAAGGAATAGCAATGCAAAAACCAAACATAGCAATATTAGGCGCAACAGGTGTTGTCGGAAGAGAAATTTTAAAAATCTCGGAAGAACTTAATGTACAATTTAACGAAATAAAGTTTTTGTCCTCCGCTAAAAGTGCAGGGTCAAAAATTGAATTTAAAGGTAAAACCTACACAGTAGAAGAAGCAACACCGGACTCATTTAATAATGTAGATATTGTTATGGCGTCCGCAGGCGGTTCAACAAGCATGAAATTTGCACCGGAAATTGTTAAACGCGGCGGGCTTATAATTGATAATTCCAGTGCTTTCCGTATGGACAAAGATGTTCCGCTGGTTATTGCAAACGTTAATGACGACGATTTAAAACTCCATAAAGGAATTATTGCAAACCCTAATTGTTCAACTTCACAACTAATGCTTGTTTTAAAACCCCTGCATGACAGATTTACAATAAAAAGGCTTATTGTATCAACTTATCAGGCAGTAAGCGGAGCAGGACTTGCAGCAATTAATGAACTTACGGAAAATACAAAAGCAAAACTTGACGGTAAGGAATTTGAAAACAAATGTTTTAAGAAACCCATTGCGTTCAATGTAATTCCGCAAATTGACGTATTTGTCGATAACGGATATACAAAAGAAGAAATGAAAGTCGTCAATGAAACGAAGAAAATTCTTCACCTGCCGGCTGACCTTCCAATCTCCTGCACGGCAGCGCGCGTTCCGGTATACAACGGACATTCGGAGGCTGTTGATATTGAGTTTGAAAAAGAAGTTACACCGGATATGGCAAGAGAAATTCTTAAAAACAGTTTCGGCGTAAAAGTTATTGATAACCCTGCAGACTTTGAGTATCCGACAACTTACGACGCAAGCGGTGTTGACCCCGTATTTGCAGGCAGAATAAGAAAAAATCTTGCATTCAATAACGGAATATCCCTCTGGTGTGTAGCTGATAATTTACGTATTGGCGCAGCTTTAAATACCGTAAGAATTTGCAATAAAGTTATTGAAATGAATCTCTGGGGCAGGGGGAAATAAAGGGGTAAATAAGGGGTATTACAGAAAAGACAGACCATGCCGGAAATATTATACGATACAAAATTTTTACAACTAAAATCCGCAAAATCACCCTCCGGAAAGGATTGGGTGTATGCGCACCGCCCTAATGCAGATAATGTTGTAATTATAGTCCCGTTAATTATTAACGAAGGCAAAAAACAAATTCTGTTTATAAAAGAACTCCGACCGCCACTTTATGCCGAAAACAGGAGCAAATACAATATCGGACTCGCAGCAGGACTTGTAGGTGACGAGCGGAAAGGTGAAAGTACACTTGATGCAATAAAAGCAGAACTATTAGAAGAAACCGGACTGATTGCAGACAAAATAGAAATTGCAGCGCAAAACATTTCCAGTTCCGCAGGCTGCACATCTGAAACTTCAACAATTGCTATAGCAACAATAACAAATATCAACACCGTTCAAAAACCTGTCTCTGACGGCGGAATAATTGTTGACAGAATACTTGTTGATTTAGATAAAGTTCCGGAATTTCTGAAAAACGAGCAGGAAAAAGGGAATTCAATCTCCGGACAAACACTGGCGGGGCTGTATTTCATTAATTTATTGCAGCAAACATAACGGTAATTTCGTTTATTAATTCTTCATTCTCTGCTTTATACGCATACGCAAGTGCTTTTTTAAGCAGTGATGCGGATTTGGATTTGTTATTAAACTCCATCATCAGTTTTGCGGCAGATTTATAATTTTGTGCCAGTTCTTCATAATCACCCGCTTTAGTATAATTATTAACCGCGTCAGCATAGTACTTAAGCGCCATATCCGCAAAGTTAAAGTGGCTGTATGCGTCTGCTGTAGAACTTGAGATAAACCCTTTAGTTTTTACATCATTTGTTGATGCAATAACTTCTTTTGCCTCTTCATAAAATTCAAAACATTGTTTATCATATTTATCAGTCAATAAATTTCCTATTTTAGCAAGAGTTGCAGACTGGGTTACAATATCATCCGTTTCACCTGCGTAAGAAACAGAAACAAGATAATGGTCAATCGCCGGCTCTACCTGATTAACATCATCATAAATCTTTGCCATGGAAAGGTGCGCCTGTGTTCTGACTTCATTATCAGTAGTAAAATTAAGCGAATTTCTGTAACTGTTCAGAGCTTGAACATAATAATCGTTATCATCATAGATTTTGCCGACTTCAAGACAAATCCTTGATTGAGTTTCATAATCCTTAATTTCTTCCGCCCTGTAAAACGCTTCTTTAAAAATTTGCATAGCCATCTTAGGATTATCTTCATAGGCATGCTTTTTAGCTTCAATAAAGAGCGATTTTAGTCTTGTATCCTGCGGAATAACAGTAATATGCGGTTTGCGCACAAAAGTTTTTTGTATACTCTCCTCTACAGAATCACTTGTATCAAACAAATCCGGCTCCTGCTCTTCTGGCGCAACACCAACAGGTTCATAATCCCCTATTGGCACGTTATCATTCTCAATTGTACCTATGGGTTCATGAATAGGCTCCGGCTGCTTTTGTGATTGTTGTTTAGGCTGTGGTTTAGGTTGATTTTGAGGAAATTTTACAAGGAAAGACTCATTAATTTCGCCCTCATCAAAGCTGTAATTAATCTGCTGTAAAAATAATGCTTCAAGCCAATTTTGGACAACTTTAGATTCTTTTTTAAGAGTTTCCGTTATATATCTGTCAAGTATTTGAGCTGCACTTCTAAGATTGTTTTGTACAATAGGCACATTAGGATTTGGACGCTTAACATGCATTTCAACAAGCTGCAAATACTCTTCCGCCTGTTCTTCAAGTTCCGGCGGAGTAGCAATAGCTTTTATAGTATTTCTGAAATCTCTTAAAATCTGCGCAATATTAACACGGTTGCTGCGTCTTTGCGGCTGCGGCGCCGGCTGATTAACATTGTTATTAACCGGAATATACCCCGGCATAGGTCTTTGCGGAGGCGGCGTCATACGCGGCTGCGATGCCGCGGGATAATTGGGGCGTTGATATGGCGTGTAACCTACCGGATAAGGATTACGCGCAGTTTGAGAATTTTGATATCTGCCGTTCATTTGCTGCTGTTGCGCAATATGCTGGCTCGCACGCCCGCGGACGATTACGTTATCATCATGATTGCGATTTTGCTGTTGATGCTGCCCGCCGTTTTCCGGACGCTGGTTCGCGTCACCATCATCAGTCTTTTTTAGTCCGTTCTGGTTATTTAAATACGGGCGCTGTCTTACTGTGTTTAATGTGTTTAACAAAATCAACCGTCCTTCCGATACTCTTATCGGCTATTATTATTTTTTCTTTAATATGTAAAGAAAAAATCATACATAAGTATGAGACTGATATTTTATTAATGAAAAAATCCTAAAAGTCATGCAAGCAGCCACAAATATTTTTGCCTTATTTCAAGAGCAAAACACAATATACTGCTACAGCAAACCTAAACACCAACTCTGTTACAATAATCAGAAATGGGACAATTCGCACAGTCAGGCTTTATTGGCTTGCAAACATTCTGCCCGTGGGTCACAAGAATAGTGTTAATTATAAGCCAGTATTTTTCCGGCAGCTTTTCTCTGAGCGCAAATTCTGTCTCCTCCGGTGTTTTGGTCTTCACGTACCCCAGACGGTTACAAATTCTGTGAACATGTACATCCACACATATCGCCGGCTTGTTAAAACCCAGTGCCAGCACAAGGTTAGCTGTTTTACGCCCGACCCCTTTAAATTTTACAAGTTCATCAATTTCATCCGGAACTTTTGAGTCCATTTTTTCATAAAGAATTTGTGAAAGTTCCTTAATTTGTTTTGCTTTATTAGCGTAAAACCCGACAGGATAAATAGCTTTTTCTAATTCTTTAACATCACATTTAGCAAACGCTTCCGGAGTTCTGCCGATTTCCAGCATTCTTAATGTCGCCGGATAAGTTGTTTTATCATTGGTTCTGAGACTCAAAATACATGCAATAAGCACAAGAAACGGATTTTTAAACCTGTCCATCAACTTTACAAAATCACTCTGCGGCTGTTTTGCCGCCTCAAGATTTTCTATAACTTTATCTATCAGAACCTTTTTCATACAAGGATTTTAGCACAAAAATACCACAGCAATGTACCAAGAGACCCTGAAATAAATTCAGGGTGACAGTACGCTTATGTCATGCTGAACTTGTTTCAGCATCTCTAGCAAGACTTGTTTCAGACCTGAAACGAGTTCAGGGTGACAGGGGTAAATGACACCAAAGTACCTGTCATCCTGAAAGCGTTGAAAATCGGTTGATTTAACAAATACAAGTATAACGATATGATAGTAAGCCCCTGAAACATAAATATACCCCTGCTATAAACTGCAGGGGTATATTTATAAACATCCTGCCAAACTAGTCTGCGTAGCAGTTCAAAAGCCCGTTCAGTCTCATCTTATTCAACGCTCTTGACTCGGTTTGTCTTATACATTCTTTTGTAACACCAAACATTTTACCGATTTCTTCAAGAGTTTTTCTGGCTGAATTTTCAAGCCCGAAACGCATTCTTACAACATCCTGTTCACGCTCTTTCAGAGTAGAAATAACAATATGCAGGTCGTGTTTTAAGCGTTCATACTCAATATTATTTTCAAGGTTGGAATTTTCATCGCTCAACATTTCGCTTAAATTCATTTCGCTGCCGTCTTTACCTTCAATCGGACTGTCAAGCGAAATACTTGCATTATACGCAGATAAATAAGAAACAATTTTTTCCGGTTCAATATTCATTTTCTTTGCAACATCTTCCGTTTTAACCTTACAATCATAAGCACGTTCCATTTCTGATTTGATTTTAGAGTATTTAGAAAGTGTTTCCTGAACGTATACAGGTATTTTCATACAGTAAGCCTGCTCGGAAATTGCTTTAAACATAGCCTGCTTAATCCACCATCCGGCATAAGTTGCAAACCTGTAACCTAAATCCGGGTTAAATTTTTCAACCGCAACCATAAGCCCGAGATTTCCTTCCTGAATAAGGTCAACATAAGGAATTTTAGCGATATGAATACTCTTTTTTGCAATAGTAAATACCAGTTTGAGATTGGCATTTACAAGAATTTTCTTAGCCTCCCTGTCGCCTGCCTTAATTCTTGCTGTAATTTCGGCTTCTTCTTTAGCGGACAATGATTTGTAAGAATAAACACGTTTAATATAACGTGCAAACTCACCCTCAGGCAATGTTGCCGTAAACGTTTGGTTCTTAAACGGTGATGAAGAAAACTCGTTTTGTTGTTCTGTTTTGAATGTCGGGAAAGTGTTTTGTGATTTGCGGGGAAAATGATTTGTCATAATATTAAACTCCTATTTTTTCATTGCAAACTAAGCCTCAAAGAGAACACCTGTTCTTATCAGGGCTCCGGGGCGGGTGATACACATTGATATAACCTTTATATCTTTAATATATCACATCACTTATACAAATTCAACCCTTTTGTTAAGAAAAATTAAGAAAAAGTCAAAATTTTCAGAGTTATTGTTACAAAAGTTAATAATCCTCCGGGGATAAAACCGGTTCAGATATCGCACAGTG
>CASELB010000090.1 GCA_949288685.1 uncultured bacterium | reverse complement strand
GGAGCGAAGCGGAACCCGTAAGGTGTCGGGAAATGTTGAATTTTCCGACACCCCGAATAATCCAAGACAGTTTCAGCATCTTTTGCAGGGGGTATAATAGCCCCTGAAACCTCTTGGTTGTTTGCAATAAGCGGCGTTAGGTGTTGAAAACTCAACGTTTCCAATACTCCAGCCTCCGCTCGCAATCCGCAAGTTCAGGATAACATATTTTATTTACCCATTCCGTGTGAGAGTCACCCTGCCTAAAACCCGCAAGTTTATAACAAAATATATTTTACAAAACTTTACCTGATTGGCAAAAAAAATTTTGTTCATGTATTATAGAAATATGAAAGTACTGTCTATTAGTAATCCAACTTGTTATAAACCTGTACGCGGGTATAATTTTGCAGGTACAGCAGCAAGGTCAGACAATGTAAATAATAATCAACCGGTTGAAGATAATTCGCGCAGAAAAAAGAAAATATTGGCTGCAATAATCGCCGGTGCTGCGGTTGTCGTTGCCGCCGGACTTTTAATAAAGTATGTAAAGAACAGAAAAAGTCCTTACAGAACATACGCAAACAGAGTAAATCCCCCTGCAAATCCCGGGGCTGATGCTCCGGTACCTGATGTTCCCGGGTCTGCAAACCCTGCGTCTGCAGCTCCCCTCTCTGTAGCAACCATACCCGTGGTAACGGCGCCTGCAACTGCAGCGGCAATAGATACTTCGCCTGTTGAAGCTCCGCCGGTTGTTCCTCCTCCTGTTGAAGCTCCGCCGGTTGTTCCTCCTTCTGTTGAGGCTCTGCCGGTTGTTCCTCCTCCTGTTGAAGCTCCGCCGGTTGTTCCTCCTTCTGTTGAAGCTTCGCCGGTTGTTCCTTCGCCTGTTGGAACTGCATCTGTAGAAGTTGCACAGGAAGAAGAGTCAACAAAACCGGCGTTTTTGTATCATATAACGACATTGGAAAATTATAACTCAATGCTTGTCGACGGCAAGGTTAAGAAATCAAGATTTGGTAACGGGATATTCTTTTCAAATATTGACGATTTAAAAAACAAATACGATAAAAAAGTACTGGAAGGAATGCTTAACTGGTATGGCGGAAAGCGGACGTCAGAGGGCGGACCGGCATCTGATGGTACAATAGTTGTTTTAAAACTCCATGTTACACCTGAGAAGGAGGCAGTGTTAAGCTGGCGTCGTATCAGATTTGCAGGAGAAAGTCCTAATATTATTGACAATATGTGGATTCCTTTCCTGAAGTTTGATTCAAATATTTTTGACCGTCTGCACAAATATCCTCTGGAATATTTGTATGGGGAAGAGTTGCCGGTTAATGAACTTCAAAAAGTTGCAGAAGTAAATATCCGTGCCCTTTCAGCGGCTAATCCCGTTCAGGACTTCTGGACAAAGACTCAATTGTAATTATACCCTGAATTCAGGCAGTATATTCAGATACACTGGATTTAGTTTGTTTAAATCAAGCCATTCACCCATTTTGTAATCCCATTCCCGCGGTGTGTATTGCCCAAAACCTCCTCCCGGAGAAAATGTCATTTCTCCAAGAAGAAGTTTATCTTTTAAATTATAAAAATCAATTCTGACAAAAGGAAAGTCTTTTGATAATTTAGTTGCTATCTCTGTCATTAAATCAATTTGTTTTGTTCTTATTAATTTTGTGCAATGGTTAATTGAATGGTTATTATATTTTATTGGAAGCCTGTTGAGATTCATGTCATAGTATGTTAGTTCCCTGATTGAGCCTGTTAACCAATTGCTTGTAGTATAAAAGCATTTTGGAGTCCCGTGAAAGCAGAAAAATTTATAGTCGCATACTGCTTTTTCAAGTTCTTCAATATAGGGTTCAACTATTATACGCGGGGTAACTTCTTTATATCCTCTTGATAAGCAATGATAGTATATAGAATTCCATTCTTGCAAGTAATCATTAAATTTGTATTTTAAATGTTCAATGTCTGTTTTATCTTTATTTTTAATAAAAGCCATTCCCTCCTGATTACCGCTTATTGTTACTTTCATAACAAATTTTTGGGGCAGAGTTTTAAAATCAATGTCGTCTACACTATCATAAACTCCTATTAATGGAATAGTATAACCGTCACCCAGTTGATTTTTTATGTATTTTTTAAATTCATATTTATCTATGCAAGTATTTTCAATCGGATTATAATAGTTAAGTTTTAACCAATTAAGTTTTTCATTAAGAGAGCCGGGATTTTTTAAATTAGGAAAATAACCGGTTTGTTCGTAAAAAGTCTGAGATAAATACCATATCTTATCTTTTGTGCTGAATTTTGCTTCTGTCGCCCAGAAAAATTTACTGCTGCGAGGGGTTATTTGTTTCTTTTCCAGTTCTTTAATCTTTTTGTATGCAAGTTTAAGACTTTTTATGTGCAGTTTTAACCCCAAAATATTAACAATATAGTATAAGCCTTCTTCTTTAATCGAAAATAATGGTACCATTTGCCCTCCTTATCTGTTTTTTACTTCATCAACGCCTAAAAAAAGTATTTGCTGCCACCTGTAAAGGGAGTTTATAAAATTCCTCTCTTCTCTAATCTGTTTTTGTACGTCGTATTTATCAATATTATTCAAATCCAGATTGTATTCCTTTTTCCTTTTTTTACTTATTATCAATTTTGTCCTTATAGTAAAATTATCAAAGAGCATTACATTATCTTTTGTTACAAAAGAATAGTTTTTCCCTTTATATTTTGAGCAGCAAAACGCAGGGATGCCCAGACAGGCGCTTTCAAGTATTACAAGACCTAATCCGCCTACAAATAAAATATTATCCATATTTTCTGCAAGATATTTTAAGGTGTCTATTTCGCCTATAAAAATATTGTCTTCTAAGTGAAACTCTTTTATTAGTTTAAGTTTGAGTTTTTTCACCGGCTGTTCATCACCTGCAATTATAAAATCTATATTCTTAGATTTACAGTATTTAATAAAGCACTTGATAGATTCCAGTTTATCAGTGTTTATTCTTGATACTAGCAGTGCCGTTTTTTGTCCTTGATAGTGCCACTTTTTACATACGGGTATTGTCCTGAAATCAATAGAATTAGCTACTACCGCAGCATTTGTAATTTGTCTGTAATAATTCTGATAAAGATTGTTGCTTACAATTACCGTATAATCCAACCTGTTTATCTGATTTATGTTTCTTACTCCGCGGTTATGGATTACACACCCCGTTTTTGCTTTCGATTTCAACTCTTCAATATCCAATTTTTTTAGTATACTTGAGTTCTTAAACTGAAATTCTATAAAATCAATATGATATCTCTCAATAATTTCTTCCAGACACTGTTGAAAATTTTTTGCATCAAAATTCAGGTAAAAATTTGTTTCTTTAAGTAAACTTTCGTTCTCATTAAATTCTGAAAGAAGATAAATATTCCACTCGTCCTGTGCTTTCATTCCCTGTATATATTGAAGCAGCCTTGTCTCAATTCCGCCAGCCTTAACGAAATGAGTTGCAATAAACAAAATACTTTTACCGTTAACCGGAACTTTATGTGACAAATTAGTCCTGTTTTTGTTTTTGTTGTCAATTTCTGCATTAGATAACCATTCTCTTGATTTGTAGGTTATTTTTATACCTAAAATCTTTATTCTTTTTCGTTTATAATCGTATTTCATACCGGCAGGCTTTTCTAATACCGGTATACCCAGGAAAAATACTTTTTCTGTTTGTATACTTTCTGTAACTGTAATTATAGGAATACCGAGGAAAAATATTTTCTTTTTTATCGCGTTAAAATCTCCTTCTCTTATCTGTGCGTTATGTTCGCGTAAAAATTCTAAAACATTTTTCTTTGCTTTTTCCTTATCCGCTTTAATTTTCTTTAGTCTTTTTTTCTCTTTAGTATTTACTGTAGAACATGGATTTCTGTAGTAATAATAATTAATTTCGGGAACCGTAACCACTCCGTTTGCATAGTAGACGGCTTTGAGTGTAAAAATCTTGTCCTCGCAGTATACGCCTTCTTCCCATTCAATATTGTTTTTAACCAGCATTTCCCGTTTGTAAATTTTGTTCGTCGGACACGGGTTTTTAGCCTGACTGCAAACATCAAGTTTTTCTTGCAGTGCTGTTACAAAGATTTCTTTGTTGATATTAAGTCTTTTCTTTGTTTTTCCGTTGCCAATTCTTGTATAACAAGCAAGCGCAATATCCGAATTGTATTTTTTTGCTGTCGCATATAGTTTTTCGTAATAGTCTGCATCAACCCAGTCGTCAGCATCTACAAAACCGATATACTCTCCGCGAGAGATATTTGTTCCGGCGTTCCTTGCCGCGCCTTGCAGTTTATTCTCCTGTTCAATGATTTTTATTCTTTTATCATTTATGGCAAGTCTTTTTATAATATCTCCTGTACCGTCTGTAGAACCGTCATTTACTATAATTATTTCTATTTCTTTTAAAGTTTGCCCGGTTAGTGAATTTATACATTTCTCAACGTACTTCTCTACATTGAAGGCCGGTACTATAATCGAGACCACAGGTTGTTTTGTTTTAATTGTTTTTCTGTATTCCATTCTTAATCCTTCAAAATCCATGATTTATTGCCATGTATCAATTTCTTAACATTAAATCATTACTTTTTGATAAATATATGTATTTTACATGTAGTTTACAATGAATTTTGGTAATTTTCAATTATTTTTTCGCGATTTATTGCGTATTTTTTACAAAAATTACATTTAATTTACGCTTATTTTTTATCTGCCAATTATTTATCATTAATAGTAAGGACTTATGGACAATAAGAGGCTGCTTGGAAAAAGAATAAAGGAATTAAGAAAAGAAGCGGGGTTGACGCAGGAGAAACTTGCCGAATTAATCGGGCTTGAAACAACCAGCCTGAGCGGTATTGAAAGCGGCAGGCATTTCCCGTCTCTTCCTACTGTAGAAAAAATTGCTCAAAATCTCCGTGTGGAACTAAAAGCACTCTTTGATTTTAATCATTTAATTCCGGTTAAACAGATGAGAGAAAATATTGTTAATAACCTTGACCGGCTTAGTGATGAGAAAGTTTTATTAATATACCGATTTTTTGACGGGTATAAAAAATAGTAAAGTAAAAAAAGAGTTCATTATGAACTCTTTTTTGTTTTATTTTAAATACTCATTGAAGAATGTTTCTATTTTATCAAACGGGATTTTATCAAGATTGTCATAAAGGTCAACGTGGTTTGCTCCTTCAACTATATACAACTCTTTATTGTCACCCTTGAGTTTTTTAAAAGCATCTTCACTAAAGTATCTGCTGTGCGCTTTTTCTCCGTGAATTATTAATACGGCATTTCTTATTTCATTACTGTATGCAAGTATGGGCATATTAATTAGTGATAGTGATGAAGTTGTATTCCATCCTCCGTTAGAGCCGATTGAACGTTCATGAAATCCGCGTTTTGTTTTATAAAACCCTACGTAATCTTTTACAAATTGAGGTTCATCACCTGTTAACTTGTCAGGCAGTCCTTGAGATTTTGCATAAGTTCCGTTCTTAAAATCTTCGGTTCTTTGTTTATTAAGCTGTTCTTTTAAAGCGTAGCGCGCATCTTCATCCATTGAATCAAAATATCCTTTAGCGGTAACGCGTGTCATATCATACATAGTTACTGTTACGGTACCCTTAATCCTTGTATCGATAGCCGCAGCGTTCAATCCAAACCCACCAAATCCGCATATTCCTATAATGCCGATTCTGTCAGAATTCACGTTTGGCTGATTGCTTAAAAAATCAACAGCGGCACTAAAATCTTCCGTATTTATATCGGGTGAGGCTACATCTCTTGGTTCACCGCCGCTTTCTCCGGTATATGACGGGTCAAATGCTAATGCTACAAACCCGCGTTTCGCCATTGTTTGAGCGTATCGTCCGGAGACCTGCTCTTTTACTGCGCCGAACGGTCCGGATACAGCAATTGCTGACATTTTTTCTGACGGTTTATTTTTCGGTGTGTACAAATCTCCTATAAGGGTAATTCCGTAACGGTTTTTGAAACTTACTTTTGTTACGTTGACTTTGTCGCTTTCAGGAAAGGTTTTATCCCAATCATTGCTTTTTGCCATACTAATACTCGTGCCTCCTATGATTAAAATAAGTGTGATAACTGGAATTAGAAATTTCTTAAACATTTTTTACCTCGTTATTCTCTTCTATATACTTTATAACTTTACAGGGATTGCCAACTGCCACTGCATTTGACGGAATATCTTTTACAACAATGCTGCCGGCGCCGATTATTGCACTGTCGCCTATTGTCACACCGGGCAGAATAATAACGCCTGCTCCCATCCAGACATTCTTACCGATTTTAACAGGTTTTGGTATGAGTGATTGCCTTTTAGAGGGTTGAGGAATATGGTTCAGTGTGGTAATTATAACATTGTGCCCTATTAAACACCCGTCACCTATTGTAATGCCGCCCTGATCTTGAAATTTACATCCTGCATTAATAAAAACATTTTTCCCGATTGTAATATTTTTTCCGCAGTCAGTATAGAATGGCGGAAACAAACGAAATGTTTTATCTACGTTTTTGCCGGTCAATTTAGAAAATATTTCCACTATCTCTTCTGGCGTATGATATTTATTATTAAGTTCTGTTGTTATCTGTAAAGCCTCCTGACTAAGAGTATGAAGCATTGTTCCCATCGGAGACTCCGCCTCCACAATATCACCGGAAGCCATGTGTGTATAAAATTCGTCAAGTGTGATTTTTTTATTGTTTTGCATTTAATATAAGCCCCATTCTATTCTTTTATTATTTACTAATTTTTAAAAATAGCAAATACTTATAATGTATTTTAATAAATGCCTTTCGGGTATAACAACCT
>CASELB010000089.1 GCA_949288685.1 uncultured bacterium | reverse complement strand
ATTATAATGGAAACATATAAGTGAGAGATAGTTTTTGAAAAATAGAATGGGTGTTATGAAAAAATTTGTATTATTAGCAGTTTTTGCATTATTAAGTACAGGTGTTTCTATGGCTGAAATTACTCCTGATGAAATGCTTGACCCGAATTACATTATGAACAGCGGGTACTCTATCACAACAGCGGCAGATGCATTGATTTTACAATCACGTGCAAACGGTGTTGAGCCTATTAACATTGAGGACAAACCTTATTACAAAAATCCTTTTGTGAAAGCTGTCCGCAGCGTGTTTATATACCTTGATCCGGCGCTCGAAGACAACGGCAGATATCATCACGATATCAAGTTCACTCCGACAGTGCACGATCTATAATTTATAACAGGTATTTTTTAGCACAAGTAAACATTGCTTTGATAAGTTCCGCGTTTGAATATATATTCATGCCGGAACTTTCAAGTACTTGTTTCAGGCGTTTTTCCCACAAACCGTAGATTTCTTCATCAGATAAGCCGAGAGTAGTACCGATAAGTTTAAGTTCTTTGTAATCAATCGGGATAGGCAAGGCACCGCGTAAAATATCAACAATCTGAATACGTTTTTTACGCGGAAACGCTTTTAGGAATGTAACCGTATCCATTTTTTTATCATTTATCGCATTCCTTAAAAACTCTGTTGTCTCATCAACAAGTATTGGCTCTTGAGGAATTTTATACTCAATAAACTCCTCGGGCGCAATACCCATTACAGTTGCAATTCGCTCCAGAGTTGTACTCCTTGTTGAAAACGGGATTGTTTCATCAATTAAATTGTATACATACGATAGTGTTACACCTATCATTTCCGCAAAATCTTTCTTATGAAGATTTTTTTCTTCTAAAAATTTTGCAACCTTATGGGAACTTTTTTGTTTAGTTGTTTCTTTCATTTTTTAACCTCTCCTGATATAAAATAAGATTTTCCAGTTTTTTTTATAACCTCAACCCGGTGAGACAATGCGGTAATATTTATTTGTAGTAAAATTATATGTATAAGGACGAAACAAAATGAAACTTGTAGCAGGATTAGGGAATATAGGGAATAACTACTTATTCACAAGACATAATGCCGGTTTTATGGCTGTTGATAAATTTGTACTTGATAATAACGGAATGTTTAAAGAAGTTTCAAAGCTACGCTCACTTATAGCAAATATTAAAACCGGCACAGAAGACTACATTGTAATAAAGCCTACAACTTTTATGAATCTTTCAGGAGAAGCACTGCAGCTTGTTATGAACTATTATAAAATACCTGTTCAGGATATTCTCGTAATTTACGATGATATATCACTCGACACAGGTGTAATACGTTATCGCTCAAACGGAAGCGACGGCGGGCATAACGGGATTAAATCCATAATCAAAAATCTGGGGACAAAAGAATTTGCAAGGCTTAAAATAGGTATCGGACCGCAACCTAATCTGCCGTCAGAAGTTTATGTTCTTCAAAAATTTACTGAAGATGACCTTAAACTTCTTAAACCGGCTCTTGACAAATCCGTTGAATCAATTGATTATTATTTTAAGAACGGAATTTCTAAAACACAGAATTTATATAACTAAACAGGAGAATATATGAGTATCGCAGAACAATTTGAAGAAGAAGAAAAATACGCAGAGGCATATTTAGAGTACAAAAAGCAACTGTCACACAATGGAAATAACGTAGACCTGTTATCCCATCTCGGGCACCTGGCTCTTATGCTTGACAAAACCGATGATGCAATATCTTACTATACCAAAATTATTACCATTGATAATACAAATACAATGGCACACGAACAATTAATGAGCATATATGAACATACCGACCGTTTTAAATACTACATTTACAGAGGTAACCTGAATATTTTGCAGGAGCATTATACTTATGCTGCAAATGATTATAAAAAAGCAGTTGATGCAGCAGGCGGCGATGAAGACAAAATCATAACCGCCAGAATGGTTTTGGGAAGTATTTACGAACAGGTAAACAAACCTGAAAAAGCAATCGATGAGTATATTCAGGTAATTGACCACGGCGCAAAAGATATTTATACTTATTTAAAACTTGCCTCGCTCTACGTTAAAACAGACTACCTTCAAGGAGCCATAAATATTCTTGAAAAGGCGAAAGAAAGAGGTATTGAAGGCGCGGATGAACCATTAGCAGGATATTACATTAAAGCCTCTTTGCCCCAAAAAGCACTTGAAGTTACAAAAGATCCGCTAACTCAAATCAGGGCATATATGGATTTGGAAGAAAACGAAAAAGCGTTTGAACTTTTACAAACACTTGATGATAAATCTAAAAAAACACCTCAATATCAAGCACTACTCGCACAATATTATTTTCAAAAAGGCATGTTTGACGAGGCGCTTGAAACAGTAAATGAGTACGAAAAACTTAATTATAACTCACCGCTTGTTTACCAGATGCGCGCACTAATCTACGAGAAAAAAGAAAATTATTTCCAGGAGCATGTAAACTGGGCAAAATATAATCTTGCAAAAGGTGACAAGGACGTAGCAATAAATGAATATTTAAACGCTTATCAAATTAATGATAAAAATATTCAGGTAGTTGAGGCCCTTGCCTTTTTAAATGAAGAAACCGGCGACAAAAATAAGGCAAGTGAGTTTTTTGAAGAACTTTTGGAATTGGAGCCCAAAAACAAAGTTGCACTGGAAAAACTTGCAAAATTCAGAGATTACATAGGAGACTACGAAGGCGCTATTGAGTATATGGAGCGGCTTAAAGAAATCGACCCTAAAAATCAATATGTCGCTTTAAATCTGGATAAATTTAAAGAAAAAGTAGAAAATGCGGGTAACATCATGTATTTCTTCAGAAACCTGCTTAAAAAATTCGGACTCGGCGGAGAATAAAATAAAGGCAATTTTTTCTCATAAAAATACTTTAATATAATATGGGAATTAATTTTAATCCAAATATAACGTTCAGACGCGCTGAAATTTCACAGCCCGCAAAACATAATGTATCGACAAATATTCAGTCCAAACCTGATGTATTTATACGGACAGATAACTCCGCAAAGTACATTGAGCGACTTGAAGAGCTTTTTCCGTACGGAGAGCTGTCGGACATTTACAACTCTATGTGCAAAGAGCTTGAATTAGACTATCCGCCTGCACTGAAATTTGAAACAGGAGCAGCAGGTGAAGCCGGCGGAGGTTATTCTTTCAGCACCAACAAAATAACCCTGAATATACAGGATGTACTAAGCGCGGATTACAAAATTATCGGAATCCTTGACGGGGAAAAAGAAATTCTTGTAGAGCCCAAAACAATGACTCCGCTCTTCACGAGTAAAGCGATTGCGGGACTTGTAGTTAATAATCCTAAAAACGCAGTTTTAAAAGGTTATGATAAACTGGTTGCGGAACCGGTAACCGATGAAGAACAGCGTAAACTTTTTCTTATGAAACTCCGTCACGAACTTATACATGCAAAGCAGCACATGATAATGCGTCAGACAGAAGGCATCGGAGCCAAAGCCGTTATAAAAGCATGGGCACACATTCCTGCAGGGGATAAAACGCCTAAATATATTCTTGACCAGATTATTCATTCCAAGTACAAACAATCTTTCTGGGCAAATATTGAGGATAATATCAAATATAAAACAGGAACTCCGGAAGCGGAATATGCGTCAAAATGTCTTAATGCCGTACAGAACTACCCGCCTGTAGCCTCCTCTCTATATAACAGTAACTTTATAGAAGTAGAGGCATACAGAGAAGCCAACAAGTATATTACGGAAAACTTTGGAGGCTGGTAAAGATTTAAAGAGTATTAGGTGCATCCATTATTGAACTCTCGTCCAATACCATATCTTCATCATCAATATCTTCTTCGCTGTTATCATCAAAACTTTCCAAAACCATCTGCGCCATCTCTTTTGCAATAATAGATCGCGTATTTTCAGGACAGTTTTGGAGTAAACTTATCGCGGTTCTTAAAGTTGCGTCGATATCGTACCAGCGCTCGTGTTTAGTACGCTTTAAACCGTCCTCGGTTGCAGAAATAATCTCGTCAACAGAAGAAAATTCACTGTCTGACAGATTGTGCTCGGTAATTATCTTAATTAAATTAAGCGCAATTTTAATTTGTGATTCATCATCAGTCTCTTTTAAAGTACGCATAGCCTGCGATAAAACAGGGTCTCTGTCATACCAGCGTCTTGTATCTCTGTCATTAGTTTCGGTCATACAACCTCCTCAAACAATCTAAAGTCTTAGTATAGCTATTGTACAATATTTTTACACGTTTGTAAATTATTTATATTTGGAATAAAATCTTAAGGTAAGATAAATTATTTAACGCCGAGTTGGAGAATAGCTATGCTTATTATAATGAAACAAAAAGCCGCACAGGAAAGCATTGATAAAGTTATAGAATATATCAAGAAACGCGGATTTGATGCTCACGTATCAAACGGGGAATTACATACGGTAATTGGCGCTGTCGGAAACAAAATTATTGATAAGCGTGATATTGAACTTCTTGACGGCGTTGAAGAAGTTATAAGAATTTCTACGGGCTTTAAACTTACAAGCCGCGTATTTCAAGCGGAAGACACCGTTATAGAAGTAAACGGGGTTAAATTCGGCGGTGATTATACAGGACTTATTGCAGGTCCTTGTACGGTTGAATCCTATGAACAAACCGATAAAACCGCAGAAGCCCTTGAAAAATCCAATGTAAAAATTTTGCGCGGCGGCGCTTTTAAACCAAGAACTTCACCTTATGCATTTCAAGGTCTCGGAGAAGAAGGGTTAAAAATCATAAGAAGTGTAGCAGACAATCATAACATGGCTGTAACTTCGGAGATTATGGAAATATCCCAAATTCCGATGTTTTTAAAATATGTGGATATCCTCCAAATAGGTGCAAGAAATATGCAAAACTACAACCTGTTAAAAGAAGTTGGTATGCTTAATAAACCTGTATTACTTAAACGAGGCTTATCATCAACTTTTGAAGAATGGTTAATGTCCGCCGAATACATTATGTCCGGCGGAAACAGGCAGGTAATTCTTTGTGAACGAGGTATAAGAACATTTGAAAGATATACAAGAAACACTTTAGACCTCTCTGCAATTCCTGTTATAAAAAAACTCAGCCACCTGCCTATTATTATTGACCCGTCTCATGGAACCGGCTTAAGAGACAAAGTTGCCCCTATGTCCCGCGCTGCTGTAGCTGCAGGATGTGACGGACTGATTATAGAAGTACATTATGACGCGGATAACGCTCTATGTGACGGCGCACAATCACTCTACCCTGATGAATACAACAAATTGTATCAGGAAATTAAACAGATTGCGCCGATAATTAATAAAATTATAGACTAGCAAACGTCTCACACTCATTCTCTAAAGCAATATCCAAAAAATTTTTAAGATTACGGAAGGCTTTAAACTCCAGCCTTTCCTTAAATGCTTCATACGCTTCCGGTGCTAGTTCAGCAACTTTATCCCGGTCAATAACAAGCGCCTCCACAAACCTTGCAAATAATTCCGCAGGTTTTGCATAATACCTTTTTAATCCTCTTAATTTTCTGCTATACCTGCTCTGTAAACGCTGGAGAGAACGCAAATTAATATATGCCGCATACTCTTCCGGCATATCCGGGAAATCCCGTTTCAAATTATCAACAGAATATATGACATACTGAAAATGAGATATAACTTTCACTTTATCATATTTTAACAGGTATTTTGCCGCTGAATTTTTGATATAATTTTCAAACTTTAAAAATTTTTCACTTCTCTTAAAATTCGGATACTTTGATTTAATAATACTTTCCTGTTCTCTTATCCTGTTTTTTACTTTTTGCAGCTCTTTTCTTGCCGTTAATTCAGCCGTATTACCCGTTACAAATTCCGTTACAGTAGTAAGTTCATCCAGCAAAATTTCCTCTTTTACACCGAATATTTTTTCCAGATTTTCAAACTGAGAATCAATGTTGTGATGGAAAAAATGTGTAAATTCATGCGCAATGACAGGCACCGCTTTATCAGGTGAAAGATTTTTTGATATATCAATTCGCCTTAAGTCCTTATTATCATGAAGGAATACTCCCTGATGTCCGCGAGCTTTAGTTGTTGTTTTAACTTCAAGACCGCAATCTCTGCAATAATCTACTAGTCTTGTGAATGTTCGGTTTCGCGTACAAGCCATTTTAAGTATTCTTCACTGCAATCTACTATCGGTAATGATATTATTTCAGGCACATTGTAATCGTGCAATTTTTCAATAACAACTTTTATCTTTGAATAATATTCTCTACGGGTTTTTATTATTAAAAGAACCTCTTTCTCTTTACACATTTCACCTTCCCAGGAAAAATGAGAAACAACATTATCTACCATGCTAACACAGGCAGCAAGTTTATGTTTTACGAGCGTTTTAGCTATTTTTTCAGCCTGTTTTTTTTCAGGTACAGTACAGTACATTACAACAATATCCATAAATACCTCCTGTTAAAACTAATCAAAAATCTTACCCGGATTAAGAATATTCTTAGGATCAAAAACCTTTTTAACCCGTTTCATATAATCAATAGACAGTCCGTTTATTACTTTTGGCAAAAACTCTTTCTTTTCAATCCCCACACCGTGTTCTGCAGAAATTATCCCGCCCAATGACACTGTGAGTTTATAAATTTCTTTTTTCGCTGCTTTATAATTATTATACTCTTGCTCATCGTCAAGATTTAAAGCAATTTGCGGATGCACATTTCCGTCACCGACATGCCCTACAATACTTACAAGCAGGTTATATTTATCACAAATATTTTTTATACCTTTAACCAGTTTCCCAAGATTTGAGCGGGAAACAATAACATCATCAGTAACAACATCGGGTTTTAATTTTGCAGTTGCTGCAAACGACGCTCTGCGGGCTTTCCAAATTTTTTTTGCTTCTTCTTCATTTGTTGAATACTTAACACCGCTTGCACCTGACTGATTTAAAATCTTTATAATATTTTCCCGCTGATAATCCATTGAACACTCAAAACCGTCAATTTCAATTATAAGCAGCGCGTCTTTATCGGTATTAAGCCCGATATTAAAAAATTTTTCAACGGTTACAATAGCATTGCCATCCATAAAATCAAGTGTTGACGGCATAAAGCGGTTTTGTAATATTGTATTAACAGAATTTGCAGCATCTTTTACAGAATCAAAATAAGCCATTATAACCTGTGATGCTTCCGGCTTAGGAATAAGTTTTAGCAGAGCCTCAACGACAATCCCCAGAGTTCCTTCGCTGCCTACAAATAACTGTCCAAGATTATATCCCGTAGCATTTTTAATAGTATTAGAACCAGTTTGAACAATAGAACCGTCAGATAGTACCACTTTTAAATCAAGAATATAATCTTTAGTACCGCCATATTTAAAAGTCCTTGGACCTCCCGCAGACTGAGCAATAGCACCGCCTATTGTTGACACCCTTAAGTTTGACGGATCCGGCGGAAAGAAAAGCCCGAGCGCTTCCACTTCCGATTGTAAGTCTCCAATCACAACCCCCGGTTGAACAGTTGCAGTCATATCAATTTTATTTATATTTATAATCTTATTCATTTTAGAAAAGCACATAACAATTCCGCCATGAATACACGAACAGGCGCCAACAACATTAGTTCCCGCGCCGCGGCAAATTACCGGTATATGGTACTTATTTGCATACCTGACAATTGCCTGAACTTCCTCAATTGACTCCGGAAAAACCACCGCATCCGGAAGCCTCTTAGACTTTCCGGTATTGGTAGCATCCTGCGCATAAATATACCTTTCCTCTGTTCCTGTCAGGATTTTTTCAGGGGCTATTATTTTCTTTAAACCATCTATATTTCTACTTTTCGTTAACATAAGAAGTTAGTTTCTCAACACTTTTATTTAATTTAGTTATCTGTCTTTCAAAACTTGTAATCTTTTTCACAAGCTGGGTATCATCCTTAGAAGTAATTATATCCGATATTCTGTCAAGTTTATTAACGGCTTCACCATACCCGCTATCAGATGATACCACATCAAGAATTTTATCCAACATGGATTCTAACTTATTAATTTTTTCCTGCTGCTTCGTAAATGCCGGCTCAAAAAAGTCCACAATCCTGTTAACTTTTCTTTCCAGAGCCTGCATTCTCTCCTGCTGGTTCTGGAATGTCGGTTCAAGCGACTCAATTATTACATTAAGTTTAGATTCCATCGCATCGATTTTATCTGATTGTGCATCAATTTCAAATTTGACCGACGTAGAACTTTTTAAATCCTCAAGCGCAAGTTTAATTTCATTAATATCTTCGGTATTATTAAGTTTGTCTGTAATATACCCTATTTTTTCGCCTGTAGCATCAACCCATTCAGCAAGGTACTCAAACACTTCATTAAAGACTTTGTTAGTAACTTCCTGACGTCCTACAATATCACGAATTGATGTAACCTGTGATTCAATTTTGTCCATTCCGACTTCTTCATACAGGTTCTGTGTTCTCTTATCAACACCACCCATTATATTACGGAAGTCGTCTATATTTTCTTTCAAATTTTTATAAGATTCATCAGACGAAATTAACAGCTTATTAGTTCTTATACTTATACTGATAATATCGTTTGCGATTTTTTCCAATTCTTCTCTGACTTCGCTGATTTCATGGTTAGGAATTTCCGTTTTTAAATAATCTAAAGTTTGAGTTGCAGACGCAAGACTTTGAACAAGCTCATCAATCTCTGCTCCTCTACCCTGGGATTTAATTTCTTCCAGCGCAACACGCAATCTTGCAACATCAGTTTCAATATCCTGCAGACTATATGTTCCGATAGTATCAGGAGCACCAGAACTTATTATATTTAACTGTTCCTGAACATTATCAATATGAGAAATTATCTCTTCCTGTTCTTCTACAAATGAAATCTGGCTTATAACTCCCAAAAGCTGGGTTATTATATCGTTCTTAACGGTACTTAGTTTTGCGGAAAGTGTATCATTACCAAATTCTTTTATTTCGTTTGCAAAATCTTCAAGAGACATATTAATATCAGATTTCAAATTTGATTCTGAATTTTTGATTTCTGATACAATTGACTTTTCACCGTCCTGAACGTAACCTATAATATCATCCTGTGTTGAATGAAGATTTTTAATTTCAAGCGCCAGTCCTTCAAGTAAATCAAGAACTTCTGACGTATTTTCATTTATGTCCGTAATCTCATTAACAGGTATAAACTCTTTTAAATCCTGTATTTGATTAATAACAGTATCAATCGAATTTATTACAGTCTCTAATTCCCGTCTGTTTTGGTTTGCTTTAATTTCTGATACAATCAAACGCAGCTTTGCCAAATCTTCTTCTATATCAGCAAGCGAATATTGTGTTGAATCTTCATCAGAATCCTGCAATGCTTTTAATTGAGCTTTAATTAAATCAACAGAATCTGATATACTTTTCCCGTTTGCAAAAATATCTGATAAAAGTTCCTTGTCGACTTTATTTTCAGCCTCAAATTTTTCTGCAAATTCTTTCGTATTTACCGCAACCTCGGAAATTGCCTTCAACTGGAATACGTGATTGTTTTCTATGCTATCTTCAATACGGTTTATTGCATTAGAATAATCTTCAACAATATCAGCCTGAGTAGATACAATCCTGTTGACCGTATCATTTACACCGTTTATTGCTGTTTTTAAATCAGCATGTGCATCTTCTATTTCTGTTTTAATTTCAGCGGTTTCAGCTTCAAATGAAATTTGATTAAATGTAGTAATAAGCTGGGTAATTATTTCTGCTTTTAGATTTCCTAATAAAGCTAATACATCTGAATTATTTATAGTATCAAGTTTTGCTGCTATCCGGTTAAAAATTTTATCCTGATTTTCAAGAACATCAGAATTATTTACGACTCCCAGACGTGCTAAAATAAGTTCCAGAGTATCATTTTGCTTTCCAAGGATATCAGAAGTATCAATCTTATCCAAATGTGCCGCTATAAGTTTAAAGTTTTCATCCTGCTTTGCCAGTACATCTGAATTATTAATAGCCTCTAATTTTGCAGCAATCTGCTCCAGACTCTTATCTTGTTTATTTAAAATATCTATGCCGTTAATTCTGTCAAGGCGTGAAATAATTTGTTTAAAGTTTTCATCTTGCTTTGCCAGTACATCTGAATTATTAACACTATCCAGCTTAGAAATAATTTGCTCAAAGTTTTCATCCTGTTTTGCAAGTACATCATTGTTATTTATTTCATCAATTTTAGCAATAATTCGCTCAGTATTTTCTTCTCCTACTGTTACCGCATCAATACTGTTAATAAAATCCAAACGTGCAATAATTTGTTCAAAATTTGCATCCTGTTTTGTTAAAACATCAAGATTGTTAATAGTACCTATATGAGCTACAATGTGCGCAAGATTTGCATCCTGCTTTGTCATAACAGCAGTAAGCATAGCATTAAGCTCTGCATTTTGAGAGCTTGATTCTATCTTTGCAGATATATCATTGTACAACCCTTCCAATCCTGATTTTAAAGTTTCTCTCAGAGATTTAAAATCAGATGTTTTTTCTATTGCAGAAATTACTTTATTAAATTCCTGTTCAACATCAGCCCTGAACATTTCACGGGCAGCATCAATAGATTCAAGTTTATCTTTTATATTTACAATATTAGACGCTATCGCATCATTAAGTTGAACACTCTCTACAAGTTTATCAACCTGTGAACGCAAATATTCTACAGTTTCACCTGGAAGTTCAGAGCGCAAAAGGTTTACAGTATTTCCCAAAGAAGAAACTGCATCGCTGATTTCTGAGAGCTTGGAAGAAGACGCAAGATTGTCACGCAAATTACCTAACCCCAATCTTAATTTGGCAAGATCAGCTTCCACATTCAACAGTGTGTACCTGTCATTATTTTCACTGCCGGAAATAGCATTTATATTATCTTTTATGCTCAAAATTTGAGCAGAAAGCGTTTCAGTTTTATTATTTAATTCATCAATTACTTTGCCGCTATCTGTAGAAACACTGTCAACAGAAGATGCAAGAGTTAAAATTGTCTTTTTTAACTCTTCTTGCTGGAGTCTGATAAAATCTATTATCGCATCTTGTTCAGTAGAAAAAGAAATTTGATTAAAAATTGTTATCATCTGGGTAACAATTTCGGATTTAAAATCTGAGAGTAATTTTGAAATATCACTCTTTTTATCCTCATCAGAAATTGCCCCGCAAAGTGCCGCAATATTATCAATAGTTGAAAGCTGGTTATTTAAAGCCGCTTTTATTGACTTTATTTCTTCAATAAGTTTTTCACTGTCATTTCTGTTCTGCGTCGTTAAGCCCGAATTAATAACTGTCAAAGTATCATTAATATCAGAAGCATATTTTGCATTATTTACACTTAATTGCTGAACAGCATTAAATAGAGCAGTCGAACTTTTTTCAGTTTTCTCAAGAAGTTCTGCAAGTATTACCCCGTTTTTAACAGCACTTTCATGCGTCATTAATTTACTTATATCAAGACTAAGCTCTTCGATTTTGTCTATTATTGCATCTTGAGAAGGAATATTCTGACCTGCAATTGAAGTAATTTTATTTGCGAGTTCATCAATTTTTACAACAGCCTCATTTACAGAAATGCCGCCGTTTCCTGTAAGTTTAAAAAGCATATTACCAAACATTTCGAGCTTTTCGGTAATTTCCGAGAGATTAAGTTCACTACGCTCAAGTGTTCTTGTAATTCCAGCCTCCAATTCGCCAAGTCTGTTTATTATTGCAGCTTTATTTGAATTTCCCTGCTCACTAATTTCAACAATTTTTTTAGAAACCGCCTCTATTTCTACTGCAATGTCTGACTTAATTTTTTTCTCTTGAGAGAAAAGAATATCCAGCATTGCTTCTTTATCTTGAGGTTCCGTGTATTCACTTACCTGATTTTTTAAGGTTGCCGCGATAGAATTAAATGTTTTTTCAAGCTCTTTGCTTATTGACGAACAAATTGAATCCTGAACAATCTCAAGTTTATCATCAAGGCTTATAATCTCGGCGATATTAGGAATTTCATTTTTAAACTGTACAAGAATTTTTGAACATTCATCCTTAAACGCATCCAGCTCCGTACTGTGTGCTCCGGTTGAAAGTTCAACAAACGCCTTGATTTCATCAATAGCTTTATTCATACAGTTATCAACAGAATCATTGATGCTGTTAACCAGATCAGACCTGATATCTGTTAAAATACTACGATTAGTATCCGGTATACTCTCAATTTTTCTTATGATGTTATTATTTAAAGATTGAATTTCCTCCCAACGGGCTTGACTGCTCTGGGTGTACTTTTGTTCAAACTCCTCCAGCTTGCCGGAAATTGTATTTTTAACACCGGTAACCCTGTCAATAAGCTCCGCCTTCATCGGATTGTTATTTAAATCTTCAATAACGTACTCTTTAAATTCTATTATTTCATTTTTTAATGCAGAAAGTTCTTCATAAGATTTTTTTATATCTTCTCTTACAAAAGTACTGTTATTCTCGATTTTTGAAGCAAGGTTCTGGAAATGACTCTGTGTCGTTGCATCATAATTGGTTAAACGGGTATTAATCTTATCCAGACTCTCTTTTATAAAATTATTTATTTTTTCTACGGAATCGGAAGAATAGTCTTTCAGTGCGTATTCAATATCAGTAAAGCGCTTTTCAAACTCTACGTTAGTATTTTTATTATCCGTAACACTGACATAAGACACAATATCAATCAGAGATGATGTAATTCCGTTTAATAAACTTCTTAATTCAGACAACCCGTCTTTATAAATGGAAGTAAGATTTGTATTACATCCTTCCAACTGCTGTTTTACGGATTCAAATTCACTGTTAATTGTCTCTAACTGTTCTGAGGAAACAGTATTAACAGAGCTTTTTACACTTTCTGAGAGTTCGGATTGCGCAGTTATAATACCGTCTTTGATATCCGAAAAAGTTTGTTGAAAATCAAACCCGAGCAAATTATTAATCTGAGCTTTTAATTCATCAAGATTTTCTCTTGCAGCCAAGAAATCAGCACTCACAGTATCCAGTTTAAGATTTACATTTCCTGACAATTCAGTAATTTGTTTACCTGCAGCATTTAAAGATACCGACTGATTATTTAAAAGTCCTGCTAAAGTATTTTCAAACGCAGCCAACCTTTCTGATACATTCTTAAATAAGAGGTTATTAGCCGCTCCTGATGCAGTTTCTATATCAGTAATGCTGGATTTTAACCCTATTAATGAGCCTGAAAGAGCCTCGATATTTTCGCCTGCCGCAGTTTTAATTTCTGATGCCAGTGCATCAACTTTTTGTTTAATATCATCTATTGTGCGCTGAAAAGTAAGTTCTGATAATTGTGAAAACTTGTTTGAAAGATCGCTTATATACGTTTTTATATTAACTTCGCTCTTTGTTAAGGAACTCTGAATATTCTGAAAATTGACATGTATATCAAGAGCTTTAATACTTGACGCAACAGTTTCCAAATCATTTTTTATAACGTACAAATCATTTTGTGAAATATTCACGGTATTTGCAATCTGATTTAGCGCCCCTTGGAGTTCTGCACGAACTTTCCCAAAATCATTCTCATCAAGAACTTTATTAATGGCACCTTCAATTTTTACAAGTTTGGAAATATATTCGTTAGTTGTGTCTGTATCAACATTTTGAAGAATATCTTTAAGGCTGTTTATAAGAGCCGAGGCATTATCAATTTTCTGATACAATGGTTCTACGTTACAATTAACCGCAAGTTCGCCGATTGAATTGTAAATTTCTTTGTTCTGCAAAAATAATTCAGACAAACGTTCTTCCGTATTTTTAGCCTCACACTTAGCAAGAACATTCGCAAGCGTTTCTTCCATTTGCACAGATTTTTTATCCAGCACCTGAATTGATGCAAGGATAGAATTTGAAGTCATATAAAGGTTTTCGAAATCCTTGTCATAATGATTATCGGCAGCTTTCGCCCTTATATCATCAAGTGCGCGGACTATTGTACCAAAGTTGTCACCTAAATTAACAATAATACTCTCAAACCCGTTATTAAAACGTTCCAATTCACGCTTGAGTGTATCTAAATTGGAAACTATTGTATTTGTCGAACCGTTATCATCCCTTAATGCTTCTATTCTAAGAATTATATCCGTTAATGTATCTTTTTGCGAAACAACTTCCCTTGAAAATACAGATAAATTTGTTGCAATAATATCAAAAAGTTCTTTAATTTCAGAAGATTTAAGTGAATCCACACTATTTTTAAGAATGTTGCTAAAAAGTGATTCTATAGTGGAAAACTTGGAAACAAGAACACTGTGACGTTCGTCCAACGACTGTTTCATTGTAGTTAACGCAGAATTCATAAGTTCAAGATTGTCTTCCTGATCAATCCTGTCAAGTTTGCTGTTAATAGTATTAAGCAGCTTGCTCATATCGCCGGCGCTAAGTACATCCTGCGCTCTGATTGAATTCAAAAGCGATTTTATTGTATCAAAGTTCTCTTTTATATCCGAAAGATTGTTTAACTCACTCATCAAAAACATCCCATTAAATACTACATAGTTATAATACTACAAACATGGTAACAAATCTTTGTTTATTCTCAAAGAAGTTAATATTTGTTCATAACTAAAAGAAACAGATACTGAAACCCGTATCTGTTTCTTTTTAATTCATCAATTTATCATTTTATTTTGAAACCCATCCACCATAAAGATAGTACCAGGTATCTTTTCCGCTTATGCATTTCAAAACATCCGATGCCACTTTTATGTAATCATAATGTTCTAATTCTGCCGCGACATCCCTAAGAGCCGTTTGGTTTAACCACACATAACTCAGAGGATACCCGTTCTCCACCTCTCGGTAAGTTCTTAAATCCTTCCTCTTTGTCGGGTTAGGTGCTTCTTTACGATCTATTAAATGTTCATTAGCTATAAGGATTAGCGCAGGCAGTTCTCCAAATAGTGTACCTGACATTTCCCTTCGTCTTATTGCCTTAAATAGACAATAAGCACCCGTATAATCTATTTTTTTCATATCTTCTTTTGTTAATTCAATAAGATTATCTCTAACTATTCGCATAACCCTGGACATTTCATTATTGTCCGGACAAGCGCGAAGAGTTATACCTTGTTTATCCAATCCCGAAACATAAAGTAATTTTCTTAATGCTTCTTCCGGATGTTCTACACACCATACCTTGTCTCTTAATTCATCCAACGCAAATTTACGTTCAGCTTCTTCTTTTGATGAGGCTGTAACAATATGCATTGCCAGTTTTTCTTTTTCCAATTTTTGCTGTTCGGCGACTGTCAAAATGAAATCTTTTTCATTTTCAGAATTTTTTGATTCCGGAAGTAATTTATACTTTATAGCATTGTCAAAATAGCCATTATGCAAAGGCAGACGCCCCTTCTCTAATGCATAAGTTATATCTGCATAGGATAAATACAAAAAACCACCTTCAGGGCTCTTTAAATCTTCTTTATTATACTTATAATCAGGAGTTTTATATTTCTTGTGTTCTTCCCAATTATATTCTATAGGATGGAGCATCGTCCTTAATGAAAATGGAGAATTATTAACATTTGCTATATTATCAATTTCCGGAATTCCCGTTTTGTACTTGTCTTTATTTTCATTAAAAATTTCATCAGCCATTTTTAGAAAAATATTAGTTGTCATATTATCTGTATCTAAAATTCCATTTGGACCGCTATATCCATACTCTGGCAGCATATGCGGCAGTTCATACAAAAAAGGTGAACTGATAGACTCAGGACGGGCATTAGAAAATATGCGGTACCAGGCAGCATATACAGGAATATCTAAATCTTTATTTAAAGAAAAATAAGACTGCTCAATATTATTACTAAGATACATTTCGTAATTATCACGGAATGCATGGTAGCTCCGTTGATTTTTATCAAATTTTATTGTATGTTTGTAGCCCTGATACTCTTTTACTGTTCCATCCTGTGCTTTGACATAAAAAGTCGCAGGAGTTGTAGTTTTTGTATGAGGAGCATCGAAATTCAAAATTTGAGATTTGAATAGCGCCGGCAGTACTTCTGCAAACCTTGTTTCCAATTTGGCTACATCATCAGGCGATATAGCCTTACCAACAGGGGGAATCTCATTATATATTCCGGTATATCTATATAAATCTCCAAGTCCTGCATGTACACCATTCTCCTTACGTGGATATGTATAGGTTTCCCGTTGTACCAGCTGCTCAAACGCCATATCCCTGAGCTGCTCTTCCATTGTCTTGAGATTACCCTCTACACGGCGGACTCTGTGCGATGCAGTTGCTATTCTGTCCAGTTCGTCAGGATTCTGTGAAGAGAAGAGGATTGTCGTGTGATAAAAATCAGAACAGGAGCCCATTATCCCTTTCATCGCACCGATTGTTTCATCATCTGACGTTTTGGGATTAATCAGAGTGTCAAAGTTCTCTATATGCATAAGCGTCCGCTCTCCTGTTTGCTGATAGTGTTCTTCAGCTTTT
>CASELB010000088.1 GCA_949288685.1 uncultured bacterium | reverse complement strand
TTTGTACTGTCCTATTATATTTTCTTCTTTCTTTATTTCTACAACCGTATTTTGAGGAATTATTGATTTTTGCTGAAATACAGGAACTCTTTTCACCGGTTCATAATCAGGTTTAAAAATCTCCGGCGAAATGCTATGAGAAGGGTTTACATATACTTCCTCATCCTTCTTTATTTCAACAACCTGCTGATGAGAAACATACTCATTAAATGAAAGAACTTTCTCCGAAGTATCGGGAGATTGTACCGGAGTTTCCTGCTGCAATGTCAGCCGGCTCCCCGAAAGAGCACCGGTAACAGATGTCATTATAAAATTAAATATTTGATTTGTATTCTTATACCTGACTTCTTTTTTTGTCGGGTGAACATTTACATCAACATCTTCTGCCGGCATATCCAGCTTAAGAATTACAAACGGATATCTGCCCTGCGGCATTGTATTTCTATACGCAACGTCAATAGCACGTTGGAACACAGGACACTTAACAGCACGACCGTTAACGTATAAATAATAATCTTTTTTACTTGAACGGGTAAAACTCGGAACACTGATACATCCTGAAAGCTGTAATTTAGAAATTTTATCCGTTTTGGAAACTTCTTTCATATTATCAGCAATATCATTAGAAAACAGGTTATTTATAACAGCATTTAATCCGCCTTTACCAATTGTTTTTAAAGTCGTTTTACCATTGTGTATAAGTTCAAAACTAACATCCGGATTAGCAATCGCCAGAGTGGTAATCAGGTCTGAAATATATGAAAATTCTGTTTTTTCACTTTTTAAAAACTTCAATCGTGCAGGAACATTATAAAATAAATCTCTTATATCCATAATTGTTCCGTCAGCGCAGCCGGTCTTAACGCTTTTAACTTCACTATTCTGACATTCCACACGGGTTCCTGACTCCGCGGTTTTAGTCTTTGTCGTACAAAATACTTTTGATATTGAAATTATACTTGCAAGAGCCTCGCCCCGAAATCCCAGTGTATGAATATTATACAAGTCATCTACATTTTTAATTTTGCTTGTGGCGTGTTTTGAGAACGCAAGGATAATATCCTCCGATTCGATACCGCACCCGTTATCAGCAACTCTTATATTCCGACACTCATTTTCGACAGAAATACTTATCCGTGTAGAACCGGCATCTATAGAATTTTCTACAAGTTCTTTAACAACTGATGAAGGGCGTTCGATGACTTCACCTGCTGCAATCTGATTAATTAAGTTTTTATCAAGCTGGACTATTTTAGACATATTTTATATTATTGCTCCACCTGTATTAATGGTAACAAGACCTCTTTCATCTCATTAAACCGTACTCTGTCCCGTACAAACCAGAATCCAAGCAGTGTTTCAAAAGCAGTTGCCATACGATATTCAGCCTGAATATTCCGTCTTGAAACCGGCACTGCAAGATTACGCGCACGTCTTACCAGTTCTTTCTCTTCATCTGTAAGTCTGTTTTCAATCTGTGAAAGTAATTGATGCTGAGCCTTTGCATTTACACGTTCCGTCGTAAGTTTATGCAGGGTTTCTATACGTGTCGTTTTATCAACCGTATATTCTCTTACAATAACTTCCCACACAGCATCCCCGAGGTGTGCATAATTTCTGATTGGTATTTCCATATTTTTATTTTACCACAAGCCTATTTTTTTGATTTAGCAGAAACTTTTGCTAATACTTCCGAAAAAGGAATTATAGGTTCAAGATGATACCCGCACCCCTCTGAAAGTTCTCCGCCCATACTTAACATTTCTTCCTGCGGATACCGTCTGCAAATTCCGGGGCGCGATTTATGAATTTTGCATTTGTTTGTTTCCGGGTCAAGATTGGTACATTCAAAGATTAAACCGGTTTCATCTTTGCCTATTACTTTAAGATAAGAGTAAAACCTGTGTAGATATTGCAGTTTTTCAAACTCTTTTTCATCTTTTATTACATGTTTAAAGTTTTTAACATAAATTTTACGGCAGCACCTTCCGCAGCCGTTACACTTTCCGGTTCTGTAATATTTTCGTTTTAATATTTTTGTATAAAAAAAACGTTTAAAAAACTTAAACATAACTAATGCTTGCTCTTGCTAATTTATACTCCTCGCTATCCGGACCGGATAGTTCCATTACCCTTGCAAAAAAGCCGTCTGCCTCACGCATTTTCCCTAAATTATAAAGCGATTGACCTTTCCTGATATAAAGTTTTGCCCAGTACTGTTCCGGATTTACCATTAAATCCAATAACTGTAACTGTATTTGAATATCGGACTCCTGATTGTCCGAAATAACAGAAAGATTTTCATATTCTAAATAAGCCTCAAAATACCTGTTGGAGGAAAAATAGTTTTCCGCAGCGGAACGTGAAAGGGATTCCGGTTTTGCATACGGCTGCAATGAATTTATTGTCTTTATTGTCTTAAGATATTCTGCCTGATTATGAGCGGAAACCAGTTCGTTTAAATATCTTTTGGCAAAACAATACGCCCGTGTGTAATCTCTCATTCTTGAATAAACGGAGGCTATATACATTAAAAGCATTTTATCATTATTATTTAAAAACAAAGCTCTGATAAAATAACGTAAAGCCCCGTTAAAGTCACCTGAATCATTTAATGCACGCGCCAGACCTACATTTGTATTATAACTCACCGGATAGATATTTATTGCATTCCTGTAATCACTTATTGCACCCACTGCATTTCCCCGCGCCAGAATACGTGCAGCAGAATTTTCATATCTCACCGCTTCTGCAAGAGCATTATTAATCCCGGTATTAATACTTCTGTATTCCGGTGAACGTCTGTCTTTTGAGAACTGCAGAAACTTAGTTTTATAATAAACCGCTTCAAACTCCATCCCCTGTTTTTTATAAAGTTCAGAAAGCGATATACACGTTTGCAAATGGTCTGGCTTAAGTGCTCTTGCACGGGTATAATTATAAATAGCTCCGGAATTTCTACCCTGCATAGTATAAATTTCCGCAAGCAAAATAAACGCGTCAAACCTGCGGTCATTAAGCCGTAAAGATTTTTCCAGATATTCAGCCGCCTGATTGTAATCACCCAGCTTATTACAACAAAGTGCGGATTTATAATATAAGTCATCATCAACGCCGGAATTCATTAATTCACGATAAAGAGTAAGCGCATCATCATAATTGCCGTTAGAATAATACTCCCCGGCTTTATCATACACATACTCATTAGTACTGGCGCCTGCCCAATAGTCAATCCGCGACATAACATGTATATTTTAGCACATTTACAGTCCTAAGTCATCCCATAATTCAGGATTGGATGATAATTCTGAAATAGTTTTTTCATCAAACGGATCAGATACACCTTCTGCAAAAAGCTGTTCCATCAAATCAATATGAGAAAAGTCGTTCATATCGGACATTGCAATCTGGGTAAATTTTCTGATATCATTATCGCGCTCATAAAGTTTTAACGCAGCATCGGAAATATCAGTCTTATCAATATAAATACTTTGTGAATACGGATTGTTAGAGTAAGGGTTGCGGTTTACAAACGCTATATTATTTGCGCCGAGAGTATCAGGCAGGGGCGACTGCAACAAATTATCTTTATTGTTATCGTTAATATTATTTAACATTTCCCTAAATCCTTCCCTCTATTTTTACATGAATATTATACACTAATCACCCGATTTGGTATCAACCGTTTGTTGTATTTTTCTGCCGACAAAATTATGTCTTAGCATCCAGGTTAAACCTATTGCAGATATAATGACCATCAAAATAAGATTATGCACAACAGAAATCGCAAGTGCCAGTTCTTTATCCGCGCCATAAATACTGAGTGCAAGAATATATGCCGCTTGAAACGGTCCGAGAAATATAGATGTTGATGGAAGCATCGTTGAAAACGTAGTTAAAGTAAGTACAAAAAACGCCGCCGAGGGCGGAAAAGATAGTTCAAAAGAGTTTATAATAAAAAATACAACAACACACTCAAGCCCCCATATTAAAAGACTATAAACAAGCGACAGAGAAAGGACTTTATTATCTTTCAACACAGAAAACCCTTCACTGAAAGAATTTGCGTGATACCGGAGTTTTGAAGTCCAGTGAACGCCCTCCGCATCCGATTTAAGCAGTTTCTTCTCAATAAAATCAAATATTGAATTTAATTTATTAAATCTGAATATTGCAAACGCAAGAGCAAGACTGCCTAAAAACAAAACGCCCGCAATGGTTGCCGTAAAATTAATAACTTCTGATGTTGAAAAGTATAATTTTACAGAAAAAAGCAATATTAAAAATATTGCAGTTCCGTCAAAAAGCCGTTCTAATATAACCGAACCAAATATTTTAAGTTTTTTCTCATTCTTAACCTGTCCTAAATAATACGCTCTAAATAAATCACCGGCCCGCGCGGGAATAAAAATATTAAGCATTGTGCCTACAGTTGATATCTCTGCAAGGTTGAGCCAGGAATATTTAACATCATTATTAAGAAAGAGTTTCCACCTTACACCTCTTAAAAATAACGAAAGGATATAAAATATTACAATATACGGTAAATACGAAACATGAAAAAGTTTCAAAACGCTTAAGACATTTTCAAAGTCAATCTTATACAAGATTAGCCCTAAAAATAACAGAGTGACACACAGACCTGAAACCTTTTTCATCATAGGTGAATTATAGCACATAACGGTACTTTCCCGCAAATGTAAAGAGTTGTTATTGAGCTATAACGTAAATTTGAATATTTTTTGTAACAAAAAAGCAATTTTTAAAGAGAAAAATACTTTATATATATATAGGAAATAAAAAACACAACGGGGAATAGAGAATTATGTCAGTCGGAACATTTTTTAAAAACGTCGGAATTGGGATTGCTGCAGGAGCCGCAATGGGAGCAACTTTTGGCTTAATGAGCAAAATGGCACCATTTGGAGGTTTCTGGTGCGGATTTCCTTCAATCTGGGGATTCGGCGGTTTCTGGGGAGGAGGTTGTTTCCCTCCGCCGCCTCATCATCACCATCACTGCCATAGCTGGTGGTGCTAAACCTGACTTTATAAAATCCATTTAATTATTATCACTGCGCATTTTAATAATCCGCAGGCAGAAGGGGAGTCGTTTTTTTTATAAAGACACCGGAAAAATCGCTCTCAGGTGTCTAAATATTATCCAAATTATAAAATGATATTTACAATAAAAAAATCTTTTAGTAAAATAGATAGGTAATCATTAAACACAAACTTTTTCATAAGTAAACTGAAAAAGTAAACACCACGGAGAGGTGTCCGAGTGGTTTAAGGTGCAAACCTGGAACGTTTGTGTGGGGGAAACTTCACCGCGGGTTCGAATCCCGCCTTC
>CASELB010000087.1 GCA_949288685.1 uncultured bacterium | reverse complement strand
CCGGAGGTTTTACACTAAGATTTGGTATAATTTTGGAAAAAACCGAAACCGTTGCGCTGTGAAACGGACCTCCGACCCCGCCAAGAAGTATAATAGCAAGTGATGGTATTTGGTTTGCATAAAAATACGCATCAGAAACGGTAGATGCGCCATAATGCCCGGCAAGCACCATATCACGGAGAAAACCGATAAATTTTGACAAAATCGTAATAACAGCAATCAACCAAGCTGCTCTTAAAATACCGTTTGTCTCAGTCTTACTCTCTGCCATCTTCTTTATTTCCTAAATCTATCCAGACTTTTACTTCCTTACCGCCATTTATAGGATAGTATATTACTTCATTTTCACCTTTTTGAAGATGTTTAGATATATCATACTCAAAATCCCGCTGTAAGAAATTTCCGCTCAGCCCTATTTCCAAAAGCAAACCGTTTATTCTAACCGGTATCATCTTAGCGTTAGTATAATTATCAATAAAAAGAACACCTGATTTTTCCGCCGTGTAAAATTTTTGTTTCACAGGTTCTGATTTAACAACCACAGGTTCTGTTCCTATTATTACACCTGTATAATAATGTTTAAGTATATCCATGTAAGTTTTATTCAGCTTTGTGCCCATAAATCCTGCACCATACTGACTCATACCGACACCGTGTCCGAAGCCGCCGCCGCTGACCGTTATTTGAGTTATATTACCATTTTCATCCCGTTCTATATCTAATACAAAATTGGCGCTTGGCAAGGCTTTGCCATGATTTAAAAACAGGCGTCTTATTATAAGTTCTTTTTTTACTATATAATTTCCGCGTTCCGTCATAATCTCTATTTCCATAATTTTACCGGAATCACCGCGCTTTAAAACCTTTAAATCTTTTACTTTATAAATAAAATTATCCTGAGGCGGCGGTGTTATAAATCCTGTTTGCGCCAGAGATTTTAGATTAAGGTTAATATCCGTCTCAAATTCTTTCAAAGTCCATGTTCTTTTCCATCTAAAATACGGAGAATCCATATCGTATGCAGAAGGTATTGATGTATAAAATGCTCTTGCATTCTCTTCCTTGTTCATCGGCACAAAAGAAAGCATATCCGGTTTAGCAATAAGATATGGTTTCCCTTCTGCCGGAAACTGGTATTTATCGGAAAAAGCGTTTGAATAACTTTCTGTATACCCTCCCGCAGTTGAACTATACAGCGCAAGTATCAACTCTCCCTTATAAGAAGCAAACTGTCCTTCTGTTTCTTCTACAGCTTTATTTGTGATATCTTCCTCAGTATTTGCCCCGAAATATACCTGACTGGCAACACTGTCAACAACATCAAATTCTTCATACGCTTTTACTCGGGGTGCCAGAACATAATTTCTTGCAGCAATTGTCTGCGCTTTCAGAGCCTCAATTCCAAACCTTACAGGCATTTCGTTTGGAACTACGCCTTTTAAGTAATCTTGCATTTCTACAAGGTTAATTATATAAAACCCGTCATTCTGTTTTGTTCTGGTAAACTCCATTGCTCCATGATAAATTGCAGGTTTTCCTTTTCTTTTCAATCCTTCAATACCAATTAATCCGTTTTCGGAAACAACTACGAAAGATTGTAACCCGAGAGTTTTCTCATTATCAATATTTACGAGGAAAGAATCTTCCTCATGGGTTACCCGCAATGTTTTTGAAGCAGGAATTTTTGCAATAATACGCTTGGTATTTTTATCACAAATCAAATATTCATCTGTCGCATAAACCACAACATCCGAATGTTTAACGGACTGGAAATTATTATCCGTAATTCCTACACGTACAATATCAGCTGCCAATCCGGCAGGAATAAACAACAGCAATGCCATACATACCAGCAGGGTTTTAATTATTTTAATTCCCAAACCGTTCCCTCTTTCCCGTCTTTTAAAACTATTCCCTGCTTATCAAGCCCTACACGAATAGCATCAGCGACCGCCCAATTTTTCTCTTCACGAGCCTTCTTTCTTGCGGCAATTACTTCATCCATGCCGGTGTAGTTTGTACCCATGTCAGAATTTAATGCGTTAATTACAGATTTCAACTCTTCCTCTGACAATTTTTGTTTTTCAAAGGTAAATCCGAGAACTGATGCAAGTTTGAAGAGAACTGTATAAGCACCTTGAATATCTTTATTAGCTTTATTGGTAAGTTCAAAAAGAGCCGCCAATGCTCTTGATGTATTTAAGTCATCGTCCATAGCATCTACAAACTCTTTATACTCTGCAAATTGTTCTATATTCAAACCTTCATCTATCTTTGCAGGCTTTGCGTTTAACAGTCTTTTAACACCTGCCGCTGCTGACTGTAAGGCTTCGTCAGAGAACTCGACAGGCATTCTGTAGTGATTTGTTAATATAAAAAATCTTATAGTATTTGCATCGTAATTTTTTAGCAAATCATCAATGGTCAGGAAATTGCCTAAAGATTTTGACATTTTTTCTTTATTAATCGTCACAAATCCGTTATGCAGCCAGTAATTTACAAATTTACACCCGTTTGCACATTCTGATTGAGCAATTTCATTTTCATGGTGCGGGAAGATTAAATCCGCCCCGCCGGCATGAATATCAATAGTTTTACCCAAATATTTTCTGCTCATTGCAGAACATTCAATATGCCAGCCCGGGCGTCCTACTCCCCACGGAGATTTATAACCAAATTTCTCATCTTTTTTCCACAGAGCAAAATCCAACGGATCCTCTTTTTGTACACCGACTTCAACCCGTGCCCCGCTCTCTAAAGCATCAATAGGTTGTTTGGACAAATACCCGTAGTGAGGGAATTTTTTAACTCTAAAATAAACATCTCCGTTTGTTTCATAAGCATACCCTTTTGCAATAAGGTCTTTTACCATGCCAATCATTTCTCCGAGCGTTTTTGTGGCAAAAGGTTCAATATCAGGACGAAGATTATTAAGAGCGTTCATACTTTCAGTAAAGCGTTGATACCAGTATGTTGAAACTTCCTCGGGAGTTTTCCCTTCACTCTCTGCTTTTTTTAGAATTTTATCATCAACATCAGTAACATTCCGGCAGTATGTAACATCAAAACCTTTAAATTTTAAATATCTGTACAAAACATCCCAGGTAATGTAACAGCGCGCATGTCCAAGGTGGGCATTGTCGTAAACTGTAGGTCCGCATACATACATTTTCACTTTATTACCGTCTATCGGTTTAAAATCTTCAACTTTATTTGTATAAGAATTATGAAGTTTCATTTCCTCTCCTAATAATCAATTGCTAATTTTATAACTGCTTTTTTAACTTTACAGGTTTCATTAATCTTCATTCCCGGTTTATGGATTTCTTCAGGGAAAATAACCATAAAATCACCGGATTTCATTGTTATATAATCACCGTATCCACCACTCAAAAAAGCAATATCCTTTTCTTTATCATAAGGGATTTTATCTTTGCATAAAGCGATGTCACAAATCCCGATTTTTTCTTCACCTGATATTACAAATTGTACATCTATATACTTTTTATGGACTTCCCAGTCTGCACTATCTTTTGTTGTATAGGCGTTAATATTAACATAAAAATTTTCACCATCTATCAAATATTTTCCGTCATTAATTTCTTCATCAATTTCTGACAGGTACAGGAGAGCTTTTTTTATCCCCTCGGACATACCGCAATATTTTCCTGCATTTGACAATGTATCTTTTATCATATCAACCTCATTTTATACATTATTATACCTGCTGAAATACCAAGGTTAAGTGATTCTACCGAGCTATTCATTTCAATAGTTATACTGGTATCTGTTATACTCTTTAATTTCCCGCTTAAACCGTCAGCCTCGGAGCCCATAAATACACAGCTTTTAGCAGGAAAATCGAAGCTGTTTAAGTAACAGGAATTATCTGATTTTGGGAGTGTTCCTATTTTGGTAAATCCGTTAATAAGTTTTTGTAACCGTTCCAGTTCGTCAATAACTAAAATGTTATTTTTCCAAAGATTACCGACACTGGAGCGAACACATTTGGGATTATAAATATCAACAGTATTTTTATATAATATTACTCCGTCAATACCGAATGCCGCAGCCGTTCTCAAAATAGTTCCCAAGTTTCCTGCATCTTTTATCCCTTCAAGAAGTATAATTCTTGACGCATCTTTAACCCAGTGTTCATTTATCGTTTTTTGAACACCAACCGCAACAACAGCCGGAGGTGTATCAGTAGTTGAAATCTTTTTTAAAACAGGTTCTGTTGTTTTAATAACTTCTGCCCCGCTTTTAGAAAATTTTTCTATATCATTATTATTTTTGACAAAAATTCTTACTAATTTTACGCCGGCAAAAATGGACTCTTCAACAGGCTTGTATCCTTCAATAAGGAATAAGCCTGATTCTTCTCTGTATTTTTTTTGTTGGAGCCTGACAGTCTCTTTAACTGTTTCATTTGTAAGGGATGTTATTTCTATCATACAAGTTCAAACTCCTTGAGCCAATTTTTTTCTGTTTCCGTGAGCAAACTAAAATCTATAAGTTTTTCTTCGTAAGGCATTCTTGCGAAAGAACGTATTTGATTATCCGCAAAGTAACACGAATTTTCTAAACGGACCCCGAAAGTTGAAGAATTATAAAGCCCCGGTTCAATTGTAAAACACATTCCGTTTTTTAAAGGAGTTTTTGCAACTTCTGACAGGCTTAAGTTTGGCGGCGCTTCATGAACATTTATTCCAAGCCCGTGACCGAGTCCGTGCCCGAAAGTATACCCGTGAATCGGATACTCCTTAACCATATCACGTACAATTTTGTCAATATCATAACCCGATATATTTTCCGTGATAGCAGCATTAAACGCGTTTAAAAACATCTTTAATACAAATGTATAAATTTTCTTATGCTCATCTGACGGGTTGCCTTTAAAAAAGACACGTGTAATATCAGTTGCAAGCCCGTTATCATAATAGCCGCCGCAATCAATCAAAACTAAAGAACCGTCTTTTACTATTTCATCTCTTGAAGAATTTGAATAATGTGCGAGTGAGGAATTTTTATCCTTAGCAACAATGGATTTGAAACTCAATGAACGCGCTCCTGACTTTTTGAAATTACCCTGAAGAACCTCAGCGATTTCGTATTCGGAAGTCTCTTTCGCATTCATAATAAACTCACGTGTTGCTAAAAGCGCCTCATCCGTTGATTTAAATGCTTGTTTATAACTTTCAATCTCTTCTTTTGTTTTTATTGCCTTCATTTCTTTAATCGGGGAAATACGGTTTTCGGGATATCTTAATGCTGCATAATCTTTTGCATTAATCGATGACTTGTCAACATAAACAGGATAATCAACAGCACTAAGTATTTCTTCACACCTGTCAAGCGGCAAGACTTCTATACCATGCAAACTTTCACTGACATTCATATCAGTAAACAGCACATTTTCATAATCAGTCAGAAGGAGTTTCCCCTGAATTTTACTTGAATAATTTTTAGAAAAATCTCTGCCGTTTATTAAATATGATACCTCTTCCTGATTTGATATAAAAAACGGACGCGGTATATTTGCTATCTTTTCTTCAAAGCTCTTACCGCAAAGGCTTTGCGGTAAGAGTTCTATTTTGTTATGATTAAAATTTGTATAGAAATTAACCGGATCCAGTTGTAAGAGTTTTATATTAATTCCGTTAAAACTTTCAACCCTTGCTTGCGAATTTTTTTCTGCAACAATACCAAGAATAGCACCATCAGGAATAATTTTACGTATTACATCATCCTGACGTTCACCCGGTTGAAGTTTTATAAGAGTTATGCCATCGGAAATTTCACGTTCCGCCTGTATGTGGTAACGACCGTCCGCAAAAAGATAGACCATGCCGTCCTTACAAACAAGGGCATCACCGGTAGACCCGCTGAATTTTGTCAAAGTATACCTGGCATTCTCTTGCAAATCAGAATATTCAGCAAGAAATTCATTCGTAGAATTAACTAATAAATAGTCAACGCCTAACCTTTCCAAGTCCATAACCATATAACTATTCCGTAATGTCAGTCAGATAAATCAGGTGCCATCCGAATTGGGTTTGGACAGGCTCTGAAACTTCTCCTTTTTTAAGTGCAAAAGCAGCATCTTCAAACGGCTTAACCATCATACCTTTTCCAAAGTATCTTAAATCACCGCCATTTTGTCCGGAAGGGCATTTTGAATATTTTTTTGCAAGTTCACCAAAATCCGCACCATTGTCAATTTCTGATTTTAACTTCTTTGCTTCCTCTTCTGTCTCTACTAAAATATGACTTGCTCTGATTTTCATAAAAAAACACTCCTTATCCTAAATACTTTTTAAGTATACCACAAATCAATAAATTAACAGCACTAATTAATTTTAAATTTCTAACTCACCATCGGATAACTTAATAGATTTCTCGCCTTTTGTAAGGTATTCCATTTTAAATTCAGTACCGTTTCCGTCAATTATATCAATTTGATGGTACTGTTTTGCCTTGTTAACAGCATTCTCCAGATTTCTAAATGAAAACCTGCGTTCCGCCATATCTTCCGTAAGTTTTCTTAACTGTTGTTCATTACAGTCAATAAAATTCTCGCCGTTCTTTATACCTTTCAAATTCATTTTAAGTGCTTCAAACAGGCATTCTTTATCAGGATACGGCACTTCTGTCAAATTTTGAAATCTGCTCATGGCAGCTCTATCCAACCCGTTATTTTTCGGAGAGAGATTCGTAGTTCCGATTACTGTTACATTTGGAGTTCTTTCTTTTAAAATCTCCATATAATTTAAAAACACCGAACGCTCCTCAATTTTAGATAAAGCATGTCCGCCTGCTCCCCGTACAATATTTTCGGGAGGAAGAACAATTGTATCAATTTCGTTAAAAGTAACAACAAACCTTTTATTTAAATCTTTACCCGCAGTATCAAGAATTTTCTCAAAAATAAACTTTAAGTTTTCAACACCTTCCCCGCCCCATTTAGAATTAAAATCAGAGTATAAAACCTCCATATAATCGGCATCAAGAGATTTTGCAAAGATTTTTGCAAAAAAAGATTTACCTACACCAGCCGGACCATAAAGCAGTAACCTGTTTGATAAAGAAGGTGCCCCTTGTTCCTGTAGAATACTTGCATTTTTTATCTGTTTTACCTGTACTTCAAGAAGTTCCCGCAAGTCTTTATTTACACTCTTACACTCTTCAAGCGTCGGGATTAAAGGATTATCTTTCAAAGACTCAAAACTTCTGACAATAATTCCAGGAAGCCAATCATTTGACTTTGATGGTGAAACTTTTTTACCCTTTCCGCCGCGAAACAGATATGCAGCAGCGCTTACAAGCCCCGCAAACATTAGCATAGCAGACATTACCAGTAATCTTTCATTCTGGTCAAGCTGCGCACGCATAAAATCGTTTTCCGTTTTAATATTTTCAAATTTTTTACTGAACATTAACTGCGGTCTGTTATCAACAGGCGCATTTAATTGTGAATTTTTAAAAACGGGATACACCGGTTTCCCGGAATTAAGAGTTACAGGTAATATCATTTTTTCCTTTTAAGTCGTTTTTTATTTGTTTTTCTTTTTAAAGAAACCTTCTATTTTGTCACACAATTCTTCGTAAGTCGTATCATCGACCATTCCGCCGATAATTCCACCTACATTAGCACCTACGGCACCTCCGCACCCGAGTAATGCAGCCGTAGTAACACCAGCAGCGGTAAAAGCAGCAATGCCTCCGGCAAGCGCAAGCCCGCCTGCTGCAGCAACACCGGCAGCGGCGCCCAAAACAATTCCTTTTAATGCTCCGCCATTACCTTTAAATGTTGTTTCTTCGACAGCATTTTTCCTTGTACAAACTGGAACTGCAGACTGTTTTTTAATCTCATAATTCTTAATAGTTTGATAATTTTTACAGGATACCGGACTAATTCTCATTTTCTGACCCCTTATTAGATTTTAACCCCTTACAAAATAAATTTAGCACCAGTGCAAATACACTACAATAGCCGGAAACTACAATATTTATAAAAATTTACAAATCTTAATCAAAAAAGCAATTTTTTGTACCCCCGATTTTTTTATTGTAATATATTGATACAAAAAGTTTTTAACAGGAAAAGGTCAGTGGCAAAGTTATTAAAGGTTAAAAAAGAAGATAAAATCCGTACTCTGGTGAAAGCGCCTATTGTTGACGCGCTTAAGCAGGCGTGGGAAAATCCAACATACCAGTTTCATATTCCAGGGCACACCAAAGGAAGAGCAATATTCGACGACTTTAAAAAGTTAATGGGTACAAAGGTTTTATCACTTGATACAACTGATGAATTTGATAATCTCGGGACATTACACCCCGCGACAGGACCTATAAAAGAAGCGCAGGAGCTGGCTGCGGAAGCATTTGGTGCACAAAGAACATTTTTCCTGCTTAACGGTTCAACCGTAGGTAATCTTGCAATGGCACTTGGTTGTACTAAAAAAGGAAATAAAGTTCTTGTTAACAGAAACTGCCATCGTTCTATACTTACAGGTTTGATACTTTCTGGGGCTGAACCGGTTTGGGCAATACCGCAACAGGTAGACGGTTGGTCTATATGGGGCAGTATTTCGCCAAAAGATATTGAAAATGCTCTTGATAAAAATGATGATATTTCTTTAGTCTGGATTACAAACCCGACCTATGAAGGTGTTGTATCGGATATTAAATCAATTTCTGCAATATGTAAAAGCCGCGGAATACCGCTGATTGTTGATGAAGCTCACGGCTGTTTGTGGAATTTCAGCAATCAGTTACCTGAAACCGCTCTCAAGCTCGGTGCAGACGCAGTTCTTCATTCTCTGCACAAAACAGGCGGAAGTATGAGCCAGAGTTCAATGCTGCATATCGCAAAAAACTCTTTAATCGATCCCGACTCTGTTGCAAAAGCTCTTAAACTTTTACACACAACAAGTCCTTCAATGCTGCTTCTTGCAAGTCTGGATGCGGCAAGAGCTAACCTTGTAAGTCAAAAAGGGAAAAAACTTATTGCAAGAATGATTAAGAATGCAAAATACTTAAGAAAACGTATTGATGCAATGGAAAAAATCCACCAGTTAAAACCGGATTTTGGATTTTTAACTGATGTAACCAAAGTATTTGTCAGAATGGACGGCATTTCAGGTAAACGTCTGGAAACAATTTTAGAAGTTGACTTTAATATAGAAGTAGAGTCTGCATCTGATGTTGGCGTATTACTGCTTGTAAATCAGGGAAACTCATTTAATGATGTTAAATACCTTGCTGATTCGTTAGAAAAAATTTCAAGAACAAATTATACAGACCTCTACTATCTTGAAAACAGAAAACACATGCCGCTTAGTATTCCGCAAATAAAAATGAGTCCGCGTGAGGCTTTCTTTGCACCTAAAGAAACCGTATCAAAGCACGACTCAATCGGCAGAATTGCTGCAGAGGTAATTGCAGAATGTCCTCCCGGTATATCAATACTGCTTCCCGGCGAAATTATAAGGGAAGAACATCTGCCATATCTTAAAGATTATGATTTCATAGAAGTTGTTAAAGAGAGTTAATGAAAAAAGGTTTATTTATAACGTTTGAAGGCGCTGACGGATGCGGTAAAACCACTCAATTAAACCGTCTTGCTGATTATCTGACTCCGGCAAAAGCAATAATAAAAACACGTGAGCCCGGAGCCAAGGGGCTTGGAGAAAAATTAAGAGAAATTTTGCTCAATTACGACGGAGAAATTGCCCCGAGGTGTGAATCTTTTTTATTTCTGGCTGACAGAGCGCAACATATAGAACAAATTGTTAAACCTGCAATTAATGAGGGGAAAATTGTACTCTGCGACCGTCACACAGATTCAACAGTTGCCTATCAAGGATACGGACGGGGGCTGGACCTTAATGAAATCAATTATCTAAATAACCTTGCAACAGGCGGGCTCAAGCCGGATTTAACGATTGTTTTTGATGTCGATATTGAAACATCCATGACCCGCGTCGGAACTGAAAAAGACAGAATGGAAACTGCAGGTATTGAGTTCTTTAACAGAGTAAGAAACGGTTATCTTGAAATAGCAAAACAAGAGCCCGAAAGAGTTAAAGTACTAAATGCAGCAAAAAGTATTGATGAAGTTTTTAGTGATTTGCTTAATATAATAAAGCCTCTAATCTAACAGATTTCATTAAATATGAACAAAACTTGCCCGCCGGAACCGCACGGAGTATAATCTTAAATATGAAGTTGATAAAGATTGTTTTTACATTAGTCATTTTAATGCTGTTTGCAGT
>CASELB010000086.1 GCA_949288685.1 uncultured bacterium | reverse complement strand
TCGAACCTAAACCAAGCTCCGCTTGGTGGTTCTCATCTCAATCTACAAACCTCATAATAAAATCGGTCATAACAAAATGTTATAACCAATTTTATGGGGCGGGATATGGGATTCGAACCCATGCATGCCGGAACCACAATCCGGAGCCTTAACCACTTGGCGAAACCCGCCATATTGAACTATTATTAGTATAACAAATAAATTTTATCTTACAAGTAGTTTTTTAACACAATATAATATTTATTTATAAAAAAAGACGCCCGAACAGGCGTCTAATACTTGATTTTCCCACTGTTTGTTTCGTTACTAATTAATCCTCTGAAACATATATCCTATACCGCGAGCCGTTAATATTAATTCCGGATTCGCCGGATCAGCTTCCAGTTTAGAACGCAGCCTTGAAATATGAACGTCAACAACCCTTGTATCAATTCTGTGATCCGCAGGATATGACCATACATGCTGCAATATCTCGTTTCTGGAAAACGCTTGACCTGAGTTATTAACAAGTAATTCTAACAAACTAAATTCCATACCTGTTAATCTGATTCTTTCATTTTTGCGGTAAACCTGACGTCTTGCTGTATCTATCTTTATACATCCTGTTGTAATAACGTTCTTTGCTACTTTACCGCCAGCAGCAGGAATTACCACATCTTTCACTCCGCTTCTGCGCAATACAGCTTTTACGCGGGCTTCCAATTCCTTGGGTGAAAACGGCTTGATTACATAATCATCTGCACCAAGCTCCAAACCTGTTATTCTCTCACTAACATCCCCGAGGGCAGTTAATATAATAATCGGTATATCAGATGTTCTTCTAATTTCTCTGGTTACTCCGTAACCGTCCATTTTAGGCATCATTACATCCAATACAACCAAATCAGGATTTGTCTTATTAAATAGTTCTAACGCTTCTTCACCATCTTCTGCTACAACAACATCATAGCCAACCATCTTTAAACGTGTTTCTAAAATTCTTCTGATACTTGCCTCATCATCTGCTACCAGTATCTTCTGACGTACTGCTTCACCTGAATTTAAGTCCTGTTCTTCGTTTGTAGTCATTCTCATCTTTCCTTATTGCCAACAAATATGTAATAATCTGTTCTTAATATTTATATATATATCTTAATAGAACTTAAAGAAAATTGCAAGTACTTTTTCCCGCAATAACTGGAAAAGAAAGGAGATTACTGTTTTATAATACTATTTAAAAGAGCATCACCTTGTTTTCTAAAATTACAAATTAAAACTTCAAAATAATTTTATTAATAAATCTTAATCATACATTGTAATATTAATTATTTTATTACAAATTATATATTATGAATTTTGTACCTATAAATTTTAAAGGAATGCCATCAAACTATTCAGTAATAGACAAATATGTTTCCCGCTCTGCACAACCGCAAAAAGACGATTTTAAGTGGCTTAAAGAACAAGGTGTTACTGATATTATAAATTTCAGAACAATGTACGCCCGCAAAGTTAATTTTAACGAAAAAAATGTAGTTGAATCCTTAGGAATGCGTTACCATAATATTCCGACAATTTCTGAACATCCGACAATCGCAAAAGTACAAGAATTTCTTAGCCTGATTGAAAACATATCAAAATCACATGGCAAAGCACATATTCACTGTCTTGCGGGGGCTGACAGAACAGGACTTTACGCTTTTATTTATAAAATGAAAATGGGAATTGGAAGTTTTATAGAAAACCGACAAGAGTGGATTAATAAAGGGCACAATACAACTCTTTATCCTAAACTAATTCCGTGGGCAGAAAAGTTTGTAAGCAAATACTTTCCGGCACATACACCTCCTGCTTTCTAAATTTCAATTATAATCATTATTTTACCGCAATTTATGCACCAAAATACACATTATGGTGTATATATCGGCACGATTTAGAAAAACTTTAATGTTTCGGGGTAAATATTTACAAAAATTTACAATAGATTTTCTTGTCCGTTCGGACAAGGAGTGTAACGCCTCCGGCGGGTCCTCCGGAC
>CASELB010000085.1 GCA_949288685.1 uncultured bacterium | reverse complement strand
CTAACCCTTGTCATACTGCCCATTCTTGCCAGTGTCATTTTTACATAAGGAATACCGCTGCCTTTTGTTTCCGGTGCAAATTTAAAAACAAGTATCCCAGATATAAGCCCGCCTAATGTTGTTATAAGCGGGAAAATAATTATTTTTGCGCCCGACTGAAAATTGCTGAAAGTGTTCTGAATAAAACCAAATAATTCTGAAATACTAACCTTAAATAAAACAACAAGTCCGCCGGAAATCAAGCCTACAAGAAGAGCCTGAATTATAATTTCACTTCTTATAATTTCCTGTAAAAAATATTCTGTTCCTCTAAAAATATTTCTGCCTAAAGACATATTTCCCACAACCTGCACTACATAAGCATAAAAATTATATTACAAACCGGATAAATATAGCAGCCCTTTCAAAAAATGTCATATACGTCCCAAAATGACATAACACTGTATTACAATAAAATTAAAGAATAAGTTTGAACCTGATATAACGCAATTATAATAACAAAATGAAGCATAAATCTTTTTTTAAATACGACAAATTTCAGAATATGTATATTCTTATGTTCCGTATCACCAAACATAAGACTTTTACCTGCCTTTTTAAGCCTTATTCTCCGTTTGATAAAGAAAATAAGCAATTCAAATGGCAGTTTGATTTTGATTTCAATTACAGACCTAAAAATGTCGACCATACAGGAGTTAGTATAGTTATCGAGTCAATATTTTTTTGGCTGGATGTTGATTTTTATGACATACGCCATGTTGAAGATTATGAAAGAATAAAAAGTAAAAAGTTTGAAGATGGTTTTATTTTTGATTACGCAACAGATTTCTGTCATAAAAAAGCTCTGGCAAAACGAGAGAATAACTGGTATGAAATAGATAACCATTGTCATTTAACCGGACTAAATCTTAAATATGACAACATTTACGGGTATGAAAACGAACCATACTTGCATATTGAACAAAATAATAAATACGGAATGATTGATACTGATTACAATGTAATTATTAATCCGGAGTATGAAGAAGAATTATCAATTTTAAACAACAACGCTTTTACAGCAAAAGCAAACGAAAAATACGGAGTAATTGCCCCTAATAAAAATGTCTTAATACCATTTAAATATTCTGACTTATCCCCCTGCAGCAATAGTGAATTTTTAATTGCAACACTTCAGCCAAAGGATATGCCGCGCAAATGCGGGATTATAGATATTCAAGGCAATATCATAATTCCTTTTGAATACGATTTTTTGAGAGAGTATAAAAACAGGCAAGACACATTTATTGCAGGAAAAGGTGCTCATAACAGAGGCATAATAAACCTTAAAAACGAAATTATTATTCCGTTTGAAAAAAACTGTTATATACATGAATTGAGCGATGAAACTTTTATACGTATAAAATGCGGTTTAAATGATGAGTATTACATATACGACTTTTCAAACAGAAAAATCTGCAATACAAAATTTGCTTTTATAAAAAATAACTCGTACGAAATAAATTTATTTGAAGCCACAAAAGATTTTAAAAAGTGGGGTTACATTGATAAATACGGAAAAACCAAGATAAAATTTAAATACCCGGAAACCAACGAATTTAAAGATGGTTATGCACAAATTTCTACGGATATGTCCCTGAAAAATTTTGGATTAATTAATACAAAAGGGAAACTGATTTTGCCGTTTGAATATGATTACGGCTTTGAGCCCGTTAATAACGGTAAAATATTTATTGTTATAAAAAACGGCAAGTACGGAATTGTAGACCGCAACAATAAAATTTTAACCGATTTTCAATATGATTACATAACAAAAACCGAAGATTGTTATTTAGCCGCTCTAAACGGGAAATTCGGCTACTTTCACGAATGTTTTGGAACCGTAATCCGGCTAAATATGTTATAATACTACAAAATAAAGGAATATAAAAATGAATCTGACTGACAAAGAAAATATCAATAAGGAACTTGAAATATTAGAAAATGCTGCAATATCCAACAGTAATGAAGATACTCATTCAATGGTATTAGCTTACCTTTTACTTAATGAACCTGATTTTTTGGAAGTGATTTTTAATAAAATGGGATTAAATACTTTAAATCTGCAAAAAAATCTGACAGTTCGAACAGAAGAAAATAATACTGATATACTTATAAAAAATGATAGTTCCGTACTGGTTATTGAAAATAAATATAAAGACCGGTGCCGGGAAAATAAGAACGATAATACTACAAGTTTGAAAAAACAACTAATACGCTATCAACAATATGCGGCAGACACATACCCGAACCAAAACCGGCGTTTTATGTATTTGAGACCTTTTCAGCACGAACTTGATGAAGACTGCAAAAATTGGCAAACTTTTAAATACAAAGATATACTGACTATTTTAAACAACCTTAAAACAAATAGTGAAACTGTTAACAGGTACAAAAAAATCTTAGAAAAAATTTACGAGCCCCAGACAATATGCGTATCAGCGCTAAAAGAAATATTAAATTTGAATAATACAAATTCTATTAATATTGACGACGAAAGGGGTGACATAAACGGTTATGCAATTGAAATTCATTTAAATAGTAATTATAACAGCTTTTTAGAACTGGCATTCCCTTACCCGTTCTGCGATAAAGTTAAAAATGTTACAATAAACTTAACTGTAAAAGAATCCGATGAGACATTTAATGATATTGAACTGTTAGAAAGTCTGAATAAATCCCATTACAGTATTACATGCAAATACGGCTATGAATGGGCTGAAGAATTTATCTGTAAAAATACAAACTTTTCAGAAGAAGTTATTAAAGAAAAATTAAAAAACTCAAAAATAATCAGTATTTTAAAACAAAAAAATGTTTTTTAATTACACCATAGAACAATATTCAGAGACTTAACTATGAAAAATCATTACACAGAAAATTATAACAACCGGCTATTTTTAACAAACATAAATTTCCAAACAGCAATTGATATGATTAAAAAAAAGCCGGAAAGAGAAATCAAACAAATAATAGATTTTACGCACAAAGAAATCAATAATTTACCGGCAAAATACGATATTGACCGGACAGACAATTTGCCCTGCGAAGTTAAAGAAGGAATAAAACTTACACCAAGAGAAGAAGAATTTTTTGTTCTGCTCAAAAGCGGATACAGCATTGAAGAAATATCTGAAAAATTAATGTGCTGTCAAAATGTTGTAAAAACAAATATTAAAATATTTATTACAAAACTGCTAATAGGACTTTATCCGGAATTAAACAAAAAGTAAAACCGGTTTACTCACCATTAAACATATCCATACTTATCTGTTCCCAAATATCCTTTTTAAACTTAGAAGTAGTTTTTGATAATCTCTGATTACTGAAACATTTTTGTTGCGGTAAATTAAAAGTTACCGCAACCTATATCATATTCCTTGTCTTTTGCTTCGATTTTTCTAAGTACCTGATTGTATTCTGTTTCGGCTTTTGTTATGGCTATCTGGTCTTTTTGTTCCGTTATGTCCTGCGCGGTTGAGAATACTATCGACGTCCATTGAGCTTGTTCTATTCCGCTTTAGCTGTCGGATGGGTCGACAAACTGTACCTGTTCTAAGGTTATTAGCTCCTTTTCTATTGCGTATTTAAGATATTCTTCGCTGTTCATATCCCCGCCTTTCAAGACTGCCCCGTTCTGGTCGGTTTCAGATATATGAGAGGTGCCTGCGGTACTTCCGCAGTCCAAATTTACTTCAGTACCGTAAAATCATGCTTATGCTCACCGCTGCAATCAGTTCCGCAGCAGCAGTATTTGCAAACTATAGCCCTGGCAATCTGTACCATTATTTTGCCATCCCATGATGTTCCGTTTACGCCACCTTCAGGAGTTGTCCACCAGTGTGCCCCCCGTTATCTCAGGATGACACGACAGACAAAATGGAGCGGAGTTTACCCTCACCCGAATTTGTAAGCTCGCGAAGCTCACTGACAAATTTTCCCCTCTACCTCTGGTAGAGGGGAAAATTATTTTGTAACCAACCTTTCACCCGTTCAACTTTTCAACCATCCAAACTCTCTTCACCCTTCACTCTGTTACAGCCTTATCGCTTTTCTCTGCGAAATCAATTTCCAGCTGTCTGAACGTAATCCACGCAGATAAAACATGCTGGACATTATCAAT
>CASELB010000084.1 GCA_949288685.1 uncultured bacterium | reverse complement strand
GGTAAATGTTTTTAGTTTATTATTTGTTATTTTATTAATGATAAAATAATAAAAGGAGTACATCGTGAACTATTGCAAAGAAAAACTAAGAACAGAAGCCATTTTAGAATTATTCCAATCCGGATGCAAGACCGATACAAAACTCGGACTGGAATATGAACGAATACCTGTATCAACAAAAGATTACAGGAGCATTTCATACTACGGAGAATGGGGTATTTGCGAACTCCTGTCCGACTTTGCGAGAATTGATAACTGGGATTATATTCTGGATGATTTAAATATTATCGGACTGAAAAAACTTCATAATACAATAACTATAGAACCCGGCTGCCAGTTTGAAATTAGTCTGGAACCTAAGCAATACATTAAAGATATTAAAGCGGAAATTGACAGAATTAATAAAGAAATAGAGCGATTATTAAAACGTTATGATATTAAACTTTTAAATTACGGCGTCACTCCTGTATCTACTTACAGATATATTCCGCTTAATCCCAAAAGAAGATACAAAGTAATGGCAAATTATCTGGGCGGGATTTTATCAGATGTAATGATGAGAGAAACTGCAGGTATTCAAGTTTGTATTGACTATAAGAATGAAGAAGATGCCGCAAGAAAATTTAATCTGGCAAATAAAATGTCACCGTTCACAACGGCTGCTTTTGCAAATTCAAAAATCAGAGGCGGAGTAGATACCGGCTACTATAGTTTTAGAGCGCTTGCATGGCTGAATACAGATAATGAGCGCTGCGGTTTCGGTACAAATTTTGAGCCGGAAAATCTCTTTAAAAACTATATTAATTACCTGATGGAAATCCCGATGATATTTATCCAAAGGGATAATGATATTATAGAAATTAACGGTAAAATTAATTTCAGGCAATTTATGGAGAACGGATACGAAGGTCACACTGCCGCAATTGACGACTTTAAACTCCACGCAAATCTCGCATTCCCTGATGTCCGGCTAAATTCATTTATAGAAATAAGAAACCATGACAGCGTACCGGAAGAATATATTTATTCCGCACTTGCCATTTACAAAGGCATAATGTATGACACAAGCGCATTAGAAAGCGCTGAAGAACTGCTGGAGAAATTTGACTACGAAGAGATAAGTGAATTCAGATACAGAGTTCCGAGAGAAGGACTAAAAACAAGACTCGGACATTATAAAGTAAGAGATATAGCAAAAGAGCTTGTAGAAATTGCTTACTACTCTTTAAAAGAAAAATTTGACAGAGAAGAAGAATATCTTATACCTATAAAAGACCTTATAAAACAGGGACTGACCCCGGGCGATTTAACTACACCTCTTATTAAAGTCCATACAGGCTAAATATCACGCCTGCCTTCAATTGCTTTGGCAAGAGTAATTTCGTCCGCAAACTCCAAATCCGCTCCGACAGGAAGTCCGAATGCTATTCTTGATATTTTAATACCAAAGGGTTTAATAAGTTTGGTGAGGTACAGACATGTTGCCTCACCTTCAACATTAGGATTTAGCGCAAGAATAACCTCCTTAACTCTGTCATCCACAAGTCTGTTAAGAAGTTCTTTTATTCTTATATCATCAACTCCTATTCCCTCCATAGGAGAAATTACCCCTTGCAAAACATGATAAAGCCCGTTATACTCGTTTGTTTTTTCAATGGCAATCAAGTCTTTGGTTTCTGCCACAACACAAATTATTGACCTGTCGCGCTTGGGAGACTGACATATTTCGCAGGGTGATTCAGTCGAAATATTATAACAAATTTCACACGTACACGTATTTTTTTTCGCTTCAACTATGGCATTAGCAAACTTTTCCACCTCGGACAGCGGCATTTTCAAGACATGAAAAGCCATTCTCTGTGCGGATTTTTGTCCTATTGAAGGAAATTTCTGGAACTGTTCAATTAAAGCCGCAATTGATTTCGGATAAATCATATTAGAACAAACCCGGAATATTAGGTAAATTTAAGCCTTTGGCAACAGCGCCGGTTTTTTCTTCAAAAAGCTGTGTAGCCTTTGTATCTGCCTCTTTTAATGCTGCATTTAACAAATCTTCAAGCATTTCTAAAGTATCATCTGAAACACTTTCAGGGTTATCCGGTGAAATCGCGTTCTTTGAAAGTTTTAATGATTTAAAGTGAGCCTGACCGGTATATACTACCTTTACGGCATTATTTGCCGCTGCAATTTCAACATCCGTTTTAGCAAGTTCATCTTGCAAATCCTTCATTTTTTTCTGAAACTGCTGTGCCTGTTTTACTATATTCATCATATTCATCATAATCCGAATTCCTCCCCTTAATTATATTTACCTCATTGTTAATTTATTATACAATAAAAGTATGCAAAGTAAAACATATCTTAATTCCAGTATAAGAAACGGTCAATTAATCAGGTGGTGTATTATGCCGCTTAGTATATACATTGCACCTATGAACTTTTATTCAAAAAAAGGAGAAGACCCTATTTACAGAAGAATGGTAATGGATGCTCTTAATGCCTGGGTAGCAGCCAGCGGAGGTAAATTTCAATACAAAATTACAAATGTTCTTCTTGAGTCTCACATGAATGTTGACTGGAAACGGGTTGAACGAACCGCACTGGGGCATTGTTATACAAATTATGACACAAACGGAAGACTATGCGGTGCAGAGGTTTCAATAGGGCTCTCAGACGGAATAATCCACCAGCAATATATGGCAGAAAACGAAGTTTATCACACAATACTGCACGAAATCGGACACGGACTGGGGCTGGGACACAGTCCTTACATAACCGATATAATGTACACTCCACACCAATACGGAGTCACCTCCCTGTCAGCAAATGATATTAACTCTATTAAATGGCTATACACACTGCCTGCAAATATGGATGTTAAAGAATTTTGTGCTAAAAACGGTGTATCACACAACATGAACCTCGATTCAATACTGTATAAAATTGACAGTAAAAACGGTCAACAGAATGACCGGAAGGGAAATACAGCTTCTCAGCACGGCACAAGAGATTTACTCTCCGAATCCGAAAATATCGGGGATTTAAAAAGGTATGATATGCTTATACACCAGTCAGTAAACTTATCAAACGACCTTAAAAAATTTATTAATGATCGACGGAGGGAAAATAATTAATTTTTGCAGGTACTGCAGCTTCCGCTGCAACCTCCGCCCATAACACAGCTAAATGTAAAAGGTTTATTCTCCAAAATCGATTTTATGACAACAGGATAAAACATTTTTTCTGTTTTAAGCATATTTTCCTCAAACTCATCAAAATGGGTATCATAATCTATTAAAACAGGAAATTGTGCCAGAATTTTCTCGTTTCGCCCGTCTTTATCAAGTGTACATACCGTAACACCGCTTACTTTTACACCGGCAAGGAATGCACTTTTTACAGGTTCATTAATATCAAATGACGGCAGCAGCGAAGGTTGAAGTCTTATCACTGTATTTTCCTTAAAAATATTTTTATCAAATTTTTGTACAGAACCATTTATAACTATTAAATCAAATCTGTTAGACTTTAAAATCGTATCGTCTGCCTCGCTTACTGCAGTTATTTCAATATCACTGTTTTTAAAAAATCCTATAAGCGTTTCAAGAACTTCACCGCCGTTTACAATTGCTATTTTTTTCATCATATCTACAATCTCCCTCACTAAATATCGTACAATTACAATAATTATTCAGTCAAGTTTTTAACCGTTATGTTATAATCACTATATGAAAATCCGTACAACAGAACTTCTATCACCTGCAAAAGATAAGGAAACCGCAATTGAAGCAATTAATTCCGGTGCAGATGCCGTATATATCGGCGCCAATGCTTTTGGTGCCAGAAAAAATGCAGGGAATACTATTGAAGATATAAAAGAGATTATTGAGTACGCTCATAAATTTTATGTAAAGGTATATGTTACCGTAAACACAATCCTCTCTGATGAAGAATTAATTAAAGCTGCAGAACTCATCAGACAACTTTACGAAATAAAAACAGACGCTATCATTATACAGGATACGGGTATTTTAAAACTAGCCTTAGAAAATAAAATTCCGCCGATTTCGCTCCATTTGAGCACGCAATGTAACAACAGGACAAAAGAAAAAGTTAAATTTTTTGAAAATATGAATTTGCCAAGAGTAGTCCTTGCGCGCGAATTATCTATTGAGCAAATCAAAGAAATTGCAGAATACGCACCAAATATAGAACTTGAATGTTTTATACACGGTGCCTTATGTGTATCATACAGCGGTCAATGTTACTTAAGCCAGTATATCGGAGCACGTTCGGCAAACCGCGGAGAATGCGCGCAGCCATGCCGTAAAAAATACTCACTATACGATAAAGACGGTAACATTTTAATAAAAGACAAATATTTACTTTCTTTGAAAGATTTTAACGCATCCAAATATTTAAAGGATATGGTAAACGCAGGTGTCAGGTCATTCAAAATTGAAGGAAGACTAAAAGATAAAAACTACGTTAAAAATGTTACGCTATATTATCGCAATCTTTTGGACAACTATAGCAAAAAGACATCTTCAGGTAAAATATTTCTAAACGGTTTTGAACCGGATATAAATAAAACTTTTAACCGCGGATACACAACTTATTTTTTAAACGGGCGTGAAAATTGCTTTAATTTTAATTCTCCAAAATCCATCGGTGAAAAACTGGGTATAATTAAAAATGCAGGGAAAAACTACTACATAATTGATACCGAACAAAAAATATCCCCGCAGGACGGACTTTGTTATTTTTCAAAAGACGGAGAGCTAAAAGGTTTTGCCGTAAACAGAGTTGACAGGAATAAAGTGTTCCCGAACAATTATATCCATATACCGCAAAATACCGAAATTTACAGAAATCAGGATGTTGATTTTGAAAAGCGGCTGGAGACAAGTAAAATAAGCAGAAAAATCGGATGTAAAATACTAATTAAGGATAATTATATACAGGCAATCGACGAAGACGGCAATATTATAAAAGAAATCATGCCGGATGGTAACGTGCCTAAAAACAAAGATGCCGCAAAAAACAATTTAATAAACCAGTTAAATAAAACAGGGCAATCTGATTTTTATATAGAAGAACTGATAATTGAGCAGGATATTGATTTTTATCCGATATCACAAATAAACGCATTGAGGCGGCTCATTTTTGAAAAACTTATGGCAAAACGACTTGACAACTACATATTACAGGAAGGAAAAGAAATAAAACTTGCAAAATACCCCCTAACTATCGGAGATTATCACGAGAACGTATACAATAAATATGCAGAAGAATTTTATAAAGACTCCGGCTGTAATATACAGGAATATGCACCGGAAAAAGAAATGCCGGTAAATCAAACAGAACTTATGAGGACTAAGCACTGTATAAAATGGGCACTTAACAAATGCAAATCCAAAGAAGAATTATATCTTATTGACGACAGAGGAGTAAAATACCCGCTCAAGTTTGATTGCAAAAACTGCGAAATGGTAGTACTAAAACCTTAAACATTTTCAAATTCATCTATAAAACAATCTATTATTACCGGCTCGCGCTCAGCAAATACTTCCGGCAAAATATTATACAAACCGCTTACATCCGAAACCCTATACCCTTTTATATTATACCCTTCAGCAAGTTTTATAAAATCAGGGTTATAAATTTTTGACTGATAACACTTTCCGCCAAAAAATTTCTCCTGCATTTGTCTTATCATCCCTAAGTATCCGTTATTCATAACAAATATTTTTACAGGAACATTATACTCGCTTACGGTGGCAAGTTCCTGAATATTCATCTGAAAAGAGCCGTCACCGGTTATATTAATAATACACGAATCAGGCTGCGCAAAATGAACACCGCACGATGCGGGAAGTCCAAAACCCATTGTCCCCATGCCTCCCGATGTCAAAAATCGTTTTGATGTATGAAATTCAAAACACTTTGCAGCTATCATCTGGTGCTGCCCCACATCTGTAATTATTACCGGATTTAAACTTTTTGTATACGAGTTTATAAGGTTTAAAACGTCTTCCGTACTCATTTTGCCGTTTGTCTTTAAATGTGACAAAACAGGAGCATTTTTTTCTTTTTCCGCTCTTTTAACAATTCCGCTTTTTATCAATTGTTTAATCACAAGACCGCAATCACAGTTTACTTCTTTTACTACATTTACATTTCCGAACTTATACGGCTCAATATTCACATTGATTACAGGCGTTCCGTTTGCAAATACACCGGACTTACAGGTTGTCCGGTCGCTAAAAGCCACTCCGAATGCAATAATTAAATCAGACTCTGAAACAGCTTTATTGGCAGCTAGCGAACCGTTAACTCCTATCATACCCTGATATGTACTTACATCTGCGGAAATATTACCTACGCCCATTAAAGTAGTAACAACCTGAATATCAGTTAAAGACGCCAGAGCGGAAATATTATAAAATTCATCCCTGCATCCGCCGCCGACAATAAAAAGCGGAGAAGCCGCAGAATTAATCAAAGAAACTATTTCTGAGACGCATACATCTAATTCTTGCGAAGTTTGTAATATTTCCTCATTCACATCAGTTACTTCAAAATTATTTTCCAGAACCGCCCTTGAAAGCTCTACGAGAACAGGACCTTTTTTGCCTGTGCACGCAGCATTTACAGCCTTCTTAATAATCATATAAACATTGTCATCAATATCAGGTGTAAATATTTCCTTTACTACAGGCTTAGCCATCGAAACAAAATCAACATTTTGAAATACTTTACCTCCTTTACTGTTTGGCGCCCCCGCTATGACAACCAAAGGAGTAGAATCTGCGTAAGCATCCGCTATTCCTGTTAGAGTATTTGTCGCCCCCGGTCCTGAGGTTACAAGGACAACTCCGGGTTTTCCGGACACTCTTGCATACCCTTCCGCAGCATGCACGCATGCCTGTTCATGCCGGCAAAGACAATGAGTAATTTCTTTTACATCTGCCAGTTCATTATATAACGACAACACACTCGCTCCGGGGTAGCCAAATATATTTGTTACACAAGAATTCTTTAGCGCCTCTACAACTAATGCTGCCCCCGATTTGTAAATTTTTGGCTGATTAATTGCTAACATAACCCCACAAATATACCAAAACAATGTCAAATTGTAAAGAATTTCTTACTTTCTTGAATAAAAAAAATCAGCATACTATAATTATGATGGAATTTTATTTTAAGAGGTATGTATATATGAAAAAGTTATTAGCATCAATGTTAGCCGCTACAATGTTCGGGCTTAACACACTGCCTGTTTTAGCGCAGTACGGAATTGATGATTCTTACTGGGCAAGCAAGGAAATTAACAAAGTCGTTACAGACGGAATTTTACCGGTAGATGAAAACGGAAACTTTAACCCAGAAAATCCGATTACAAGAATTCAGTTTGTTCAAGGTTTATTAAAAGTTTTGTCAAATGATAACCTTGATGTAACTATTACAAATACCATGTCTGATGTATCCGTTTACGACAGCTACTATGATGATGTTTTAAGAGGTCAACAGTTAGGAGTTGTTTACGGTTATCCAGACGGAACTTTTAAAGCTCAAAAAAATCTTTTAAGATCAGAAGTTACCTCCTTAATGAGCCATATCACAAAAGAACAGGTAACTGACTCAACAGTGCTTGATGCTTTTAAAGATACAAGCGACATTCCGGGCTGGGCTGATTTATCTTACCAAAAGGCTATAAGCTATGGTTTATACGTTAACCACCCGGATGAATCAATGCTCGAACCTAACAGAGATTTAACAAGAGCAGAAGCGGCAGTATTGCTTGCAAAACTTGCAGATATGCTCAATGTCGTAAAAGATGAATATTTAGGAAACAATGAAGAACCTGTGGTTGAAGAACCTCAGGAAATTGTACTCGGTGTTGAACACCTGTGTGTTCACAGACAAGCTCCTAACAATACTGTTACCTTAACAAATTTCAAAAAAGTTGTTAACCAAGGTAACGTAGTTCAAATTGCATTCTCAGAAAAATTCCTTTCTAAAAAGCATAAAGGCGGAGAAATCGTTAACTTCTATCTTCCAAAAGATTTATACACTGTAGAAGGAACCAAAGTCCTTCCGGAAGGCACAAGATTTGTTGCCGAAATTATGGACATTCAAAATCCTAAAATATTCAACAAAAAAGCTAGAGTTAACTTAATCTTCAAACATATTCTTTTACCGGACGGCAGTGTAATTGATATCACCGGTAAACCATTTACTAAAGACGGCAGATTAGCAGAAGGTCCATGGGTTACTTTCGGTAAAGTTCTACTTTACACAATTACCGGCGGCGCTGTAGGTTCCGGTGTTGGTATGAGTATGGCATTTATACCTAACCCGTCAAGAGTAGGTACTGCGCTTGGTATAGGTATCCCTGTAGGTTGTACTGTAGGTTTAATTACCGGACTTATTACTCCGGGGGTTAACTACAAAGCTAAACAAGGTGAATGCATTTACTTATTGCTGATTGATGATGTTAACATTGAAGAACAATTATAATTTCAGTTCTGATAATTACAAAAAGCTCCTGTTATAACAGGAGCTTTTTAAATATAAAACTATTTGTTCATTAAACGATTTGCAAGTTTTAGTGTCTCATAATAATTAGACAACTCTTTTTCGGTTTTAGCCGTATTTAATATTTTTAATGCCTTATTATATAAAGGGTTATTAATTACTGTAGCTTTATTTACCGTATCCATATCCTGCAAATTAAAATTCAATATTTCTGACAACTTTTTCAAAGTCTTATACGTCGGTAAATGTACACCATTCTCTATCTTAGACAAATGTTTATCGTCTATATTAGCAAGTTCAGCAAGTTTCTCCTGCGTAAAACCTTTCGATTTACGCAATTCTTTTATCTTTTCACCCAGTTTATTCTCTATATTCATACTAACCTGCTTCATTATTAATTTTCTGTTAAATCAACGTTTATATACACCGTATTTTTAACTAGATATTTCGAGTAGAAAAGTGTTATTCATAGAAAAAAATACTCAACAACAAACATTGTTGAATACTTGATTCCACATTAACTTCTAACAAGAATACTTAAGTTGGGAGTTATTTTTTATAAATCATAAACGATTTCAGCTTCCTGCCGGTATCATTCCCATCGTTTTCTATGGATACAACATTTATTTTATCTAAATAGTTCAGTGATGTTGAACTTCCGCCATCAAAAGCCATTGCCTTATCCAGCTTATAACTTTCCGCCATTTCTTTTACTTCGTAAAGAGTCATAGGGTTCTGGATTGTCACAATAAAAATATGAACAATTCCGTCTTTTAAACCTATTATTGTTCTCGCCGTTTTATGCAAAACAGATGCAGATTCACGTATAACATTGCCTGCACTGTCTTTAACTATAAAAGCCTCTTCTTCTAGTCTTAAATAAGGATAAATCATAGGTCCGCCCTGTGCGGATGTAAGCAGCAAGCATCCGTCAGGGAGCGGTGAATCATGGGAAGCTATATCAAAGTTTTTTTCAGCACCGCAATCAAGAACTCTGAATTCTGTTCTGTTAAGAATTTTACTTAAATTATTTCTCAATTCGGGATTTTGTACCAATGATTCATTAAATAACGGATCCAAATCAGCAGTTGTTTTAGAATTTACATAAGAAATTGTTTTCTTATTATTAGGATCAAAAAATCCTGCATTAATAGTAAGTACCGCTCCTGATTTTTGATGGATACGTTTATTTGTTTCTAATTCCTCTACCGTAACAAAATCAATCTTTTTAGCGGCATTCTTGTCGTCAAGTACAATATGATATACACCGTTTTCAAAATCAATCCGCGGTTCAGCATACACAATCTGCATTGATAATAATACAAGTAATAAAAGGATGAATTTTCTCACGCTATTAATTCTCCTTAGATTTTGTGAATTTTAATTTTATCCTATCCTTTAACGGAACAACGCTTGATGAAAGTTCTTTAGACTGATAAAACTTGTAAGTTGCAATAGCAAAAAGTAACGGTGAAAATGAAGCAGCAAGGAGCGGAGGCAGCACACCTTTTTCAGCGAGCAAATCAAAGAACGGAAGTGTAATATAGTAAATAAATACACATCCGATTGCAATAACAAAACCTACAAGCGAGCGCTCCCGCGGTCTTGAAAACCCGAGTATACACCCCATAAGAGCAAGAAGCACACATACAAGCGGATGTATAAAGCGTTGATAATACTTGTTGGCATTTAACCTGTACTCTTCATCCAGATGCTCATTTTTTAATAATTTTATATATTTCTTTAAATCTGCATTATCAATTTCTCTGTCTCTTTTTGTTGAATAATCCATAAGGATTTTTGCATTATCCGCCTCTTCGCCCTGTATAATATCCATAGACGGAGCTTCAGAAACTTCTTCAAAAATCCCGTCACTCGAAATCGCATAAGATATAACGTCATTTAGTGTCCATTTACTATCTTTTATATACCCTGTTTTAGCAACATGGATATTAGTAAGCGGATGGAGGTCGCTGTATACCTTTTCCGCAAAATCCAGAACTATAATATTTTCCATTGAATCACGATTATATCTTGAAACAATAACACCAAGAAGAGGATGTTTATCCACATCTTTTTTTATATAAGCGTATTGAGAAACCGGGTTAACATTTTTTATCTCGTTCAATTTCTGACAGGAATAAGGAATAAGTTTATCATAAGTCACAAAACAAAGATATGTTACAATAAGCGATAAAACAACAACCGGCGCTATAATTCTGGCAAAGGACATGCCGGCAGCTCTAAATATTGTTAATTCAAAATCTTTACTCAGTTTATCAAACGTAAATAATGTTCCAAGCAAAAGTCCGACAGGAAAGGCTTTTCCCAAAATTTTCGGCAATTCACAAACAAGAACCATCACTGCTACCTGCGGAGTATAAACTCCTTCAATGGTGTTTTTAATAGTTTTCAAAAGCATTTCCGGCGCTATCCAGATAACAGTAAAAAGAATTATCGCAACAAGCGTTGCCATAAGAACCTGAATAAAAATATATTTATCATATATTTTTATCATAACTTAAAGTCCTTTCCGAGATAAAACTCTTTAGCTACAGGGTCAACGGCAACTTCCTCACTCCTGCCCTGGATTTTAATTTTTCCGTCAAATATTACGTACGCTCTGTCCGTAATTGACAATGTAGCCTTCGGATTATGGTCTGTAATTAAGACTCCCAGCCCTTTGTCTTCCGATAATTTTCTGATATTATCTTTAATCTCGCCGATTGCAATTGGGTCAATACCGGTAAAAGGCTCGTCAAGGAGTATAAAATCAGGACTTGCGGCAAGCGCTCTTGCAAGTTCCACCCTTCTGCGTTCACCGCCTGACAGAGATATTGCCTGCGCTTTCCTTAATTTTGCAACACCAAATTCATTTAAAAGATCTTCCAGTTTTTGTTTCTTTTCATCATTATTTAATTTATCATTCATTTCAAGAACAAGTTTTATATTTTCTTCAACAGTAAGTTTTCTAAAAATAGAGGTTTCCTGCGGAAGGTATCCGATACCGGCTTTGGCACGCAAATTCATAGGCCAGTTTGAAATATCTTCACCATTAAATACAACTTTGCCGGAATACGGTTTAACAAGTCCGACAATCATATAAAAAGTAGTAGTTTTTCCTGCTCCGTTAGGACCGAGCAAACATACAACTTCACCTTTGTTAATATAGAATGAGACGTCATTAACAACACTTCTGTCTCCGTATACTTTTACAAGATTAAAAGCCTCTATTTTCATACCAAACCTCTGTTACCGGACATAATAGCACCGATATCCTTTCTATAAGTCATACCGTTAAAATTTATTTCTGCTGCCTCCGCATAAAGTGCCTCCCGCGCACGCGAAATTGTACCTGCAACAGTTGTTAAAATAATATCTTTACCTTTTACGCTCTCATATTCCAAGTATTTATTTTTCCTTAGCGGAAAGAACGTTACAATTGTATCTTCATCAAGATTTTTAATACCCTCAATGCTTTTACCTTCTTGTTTGCCGGATATCACAAGAGACAGTGCATTTCCGTCTTTTTGCGGTATATACTCATAAATATCTGCAAAAAGTCCCTGAAGGCAATCATCAATTATTTTTAGCAAATCAATATCTAAAAGCGCCAGAATAGCGGCTGCATCCGTATCTGAGAGAAAATATTTTAAATTTGTTACAACAAGTCTGTCATCAGAGGTCAATATACACTCCAGACCCCAAATTCCAATCAATGGTTTACCTGTTTGTTCAAAATACTCAATTAAAGAGTTTGCAATACTTGAAGTTAAAAAGTCGATATGCGCATCAGTTAACTTGTAAAAAGGAGAAGATGCGCCGACACCATTGGTTAAAACACCGCCATCACCTTCAAGTTCAAAATTATAATTTAATGTATTACCAACAGGCAGCGCTTTATATCCGTCAGATACAAAATAAATTGAAAAAGTACTGCCGTACAAATACTCCTCTATCAACACCGTCTCGTTTCTTAATATTAAATCATCAATCGCCGTTTTGGCAATTTTTTCATTAACACAAACTGTCGCGTACTCACCGATATTTGATTTAATAATTAAAGGAAGTTTTGCATTTTTTATATAATCATAAGCAACTGATGCTTTATCAAAAGATGCAAACCTTGGCACCGGGATACGCAGTTTATACAAAAGTTTTTTTACGGCAACCTTATCATTAAAAAGAACCGGAACATCCATCGACGGAGCAAATATCTGAAGATTTTTTTCTTCAAACTTTGATACCAATTCTTTTGTTACCGAGAACTTATCAACAGGAATTGTTACAGAAATCTCATTATTTTCAACAAAATCCGCAAGTTTTTCCGCATCATAATTTTCTATATCGACAACCGTAGCTATTTCACCGATAACAGCGTTCCCCGGACAAACATAAACATCACATTCCGAAGACAGATGTTTTGCCAGCGCGTATTCCTGTGCACCCTTTCCCAATATCAGTACTTTTCTCATATTAATAATTATATCTAAGAATAAAAATGAAGTCTATTTATATTTTTGTAAATTTTTATACACAATTTACGATAAAAAAGCAATTTTTTTAGTTCATGTGTTTTATATTAGTACTATGGTACAAGGTGTAGGTTCAAATTATTATAACCCTTATTACGAACAGTCGCAAAAAAATCAGGAAACCAGGACGGATAACCCGCTGTTAACGGTTGGAGGACTGCTTTTAGCGTCAGAAGGTATACACCTGTTATCAAATCGCGCCTCAAAAGCGCTTATGAGGGGTAAAGAATATACAAACCCTAATAATGTTTCCAAAGTTGTACAATCAATGCTCAATAAAAACAACTTAAATGTTGATGTATATTTTGTTAATCCCCAAAACATTAACAGAGTAAGCGGTATGTCCGGAATCTCCGTTGACGACCTAAAAGAAGTAGCCGAAGGGAAAAATGCATTTTATGCCGACAGCGCAAAAGTAGCAGTTGCCCCGACAAGCAAACCGTCATTAATCCAGCACGAATTAGGGCACGCAATAAATGCAAAAAATAAATTTTTAAGACTGCTCCAAAATTCCAGAAATTATGTTGCTGCCATACCGACCGCACTTATAATTCTCAATTACCTGATTAAAAAAAGTAAAAAAAATAATGAAGAAACATTTATAGAAAAGAATGCCGGCATTCTGGGCTTTTTAGCTTACGCACCAACCATAGCGGAAGAAGGTCTTGCATCAATCAGAGGGATAAGAGCCGCACAAAAAACACTAAAAGGACAAAGTGTAAAGTTTGGAGCTTTAAAAAGAAACTATTTCTTTGCATGGCTAACCTATCTTCTTGCCGGGGTCGGGCTCGGTGTCGCATCAAAACTATCCGTAAAAACCGGCATTCCAACGTCAATGTAACAGATTATTGCATACTGTTATTTGACATATCCGAAGGTAAACAGACGCCAAACTGACAATTCGCTTTATACTGGTTTTGATTTTGTAATTGATTATGGTCTTTAAAAGTTCTGTCAACACTGCTTCTGTCCGCAGGTGCTATACGTACAAACGGCTCGCCTCCAAAATCTGCAGCATTGCCGTAATCTTTATAAATAGGTTTATAAGGCTCTCTGATAAGCGCCGCATCATTTGCAGTACAAACTCTGCCATCAATAGAACAGGCTGCAAATGATAAATTTGCACATACTGCAGAGACTGCCATTATGATAAATACCTTTTTCATTATTAACCTCCCTTGTTCTATTTAAAGGTTAAGTTAATTAATAAAAATTTCATTATCCCGGTTATTTAGCCTAATGTATTAATGTTTTAGCAAACTCAATAGACACATCCGATAAAACACCACCGGCAAGCTCCGCAACAGCATTTATTTTTTCTTCTGCCGAAAGAACCTTAACAGAAACTTTTGTAGAATCTTCCTGAGATTTTGCAACATAAAAATGTCTGTCCGAGCGTGATGCAATAATTGCCTGATGCGTAATCATCAAAATTTGACGGTATTTTGCAAGTTCTTTAACTTCCACTGCAACACTCTGTGCAGCCTTTCCTGATATACCAGTATCAATTTCATCAAAAATAACCGTATCAATATCATCGCTCTGTGCAAATATAACCTTAAGGGCAAGCATTACACGCGATATTTCCCCGCCTGATGCAACCTTTACAAGCGGTTTCGGAGCTTCCGAAATATTTGTTGATATCAAAAATTCAACATCATCAGCCCCTGATGAATTAAGCTCTGCAGGTCTTATATCTATTAAAAACCTGGCTTTATGCAATTCAAGTGCAGCAAGTTTTTCTGAAATCATACAGGACAAAACCTCGGCATAAGTTTTACGTTTCTCTGTAATTTCAGCCGCCAATTTCTTAAGTTTTTCATGCACCGTCTCTAAATCTTTTTCCAGTTGAATTTCATCTGCTTCATTAGTCTCAACTGATGATAATTCTTTTTGGGATTCAAACAGGGTCTCCATAACAGACTTAAGCGACCCGCCGTATTTTCTTTTTAATTTATCAAGCAGAAAAAGCCTTTCTTGCAAGAGATTTAACCGTTCAGTATCATTGTCTAAGTTCTGCGAATAATCTCTTAATACAGACGCTATATTTTTTACACTGTCCATTACATTTATTAATTCTGTTTCTGTTTCCCCAAGTGAAGGCTCCAGTGCAACTATTGCAGACAGATTTTTTCTTATTTGACTTAACCCTTCAAGAATTGACTCATCATCATTACTTATTGCCCAGGATATTGAACCGGATAATTCTTTTAATTTTTCGGCATTTTCAAGAACATTAATCTCCTGTGTAAGTTCTTCATCCTCTGTCTCTGTCTTAATTTCCGCATCTTCAATTTCTTTTATCTGGAATTTTAAAAAATCAATCTGCGATTCCGTAAGCCGGTTTGAATTTTTTATATTCTCAAGGCGGCTTTTCAAATTGAGATAGTTTTGCCATACAAGTCTGTATTCATCTAGATAAGACTGCAGAGTAGCTTTTGCATAATTATCAAGAAGGGTAATATGGCATTTCGGTTTCATAAATGTATACATTTCATGTTGCGAGTGAATATCAACAAAAATTTCTCTTAAAAACTTTACAGCCTCTTGATTAACCATGCTGCCGTTTATTTTTATTCTGCTGCCGGACTGTGTAATCTCTCTTGTAATAATCACTTCTTCGCCTAAATTATCAACCCCGAAATCATCATAAAACGAGGCTAATTTATTTGCTGCATTTCCCAGAGTTAATTCTATAACAGCTTTTGTTTCTCCTGTTTTTATAAGTTCTTTTGAAGCCTTTGCACCCAGAGCTATGTCAATTGCATTAATAATTATACTTTTTCCGGCACCTGTTTCGCCGGTTATAATATTCAACCCGTTATCAAATTCCAGTACGAGTTCATCTATCAGTATAAAGTTTTTTATAAAAAGTCTGGTCAGCATACTTATAAATTAGCTTAAATACACAATCAAATCAACCTTTACAAAAATTTACAATAGGGCAAAAAAAAGCAATTATTTACGCTTTATATACTTTATATATATAAGCAGGAGAAACTACACGTATTATGACCTATGATAAAGTAAGTAATTATACTTTCAATAGATATCAAGGACAGTGCAATTGTACATGCCGGCAGTCGCAAACGGTTAATTACAATGCCTCGCCTGCTTTGTTTAATTTTGGTTTTCCGTTTAATTTCAACTGCACACCTGCAAGTTTTACAGGGTTTAACCTTGTAAATCCGTTTTTCTTTGAATTATTTAATCCGTTAATGCTTTTTAATAACGCTAATTTAAATTTCTCACTGCCAAATCCTTTCAATTTTTCAACGGACAATTTAAATAATACTCTGCCGCTTACAACACCACAAGCATTCGGGAACTTAACAATGCCTGCGCCGACACTTTCAACAACACCAGGTACGAAAAGTAAATCTTCACCCGGTATTACAACAAGCAGTATTGCTGCAAGCAGTGCAAGAAAAGCAACGCTTCTGAAAGATGTAGATAAAAATGATACTAATTTTGCCGAACAACTTAAAGAAAAAGGCGTTCAATACAATGCAGAATTAGGGCACAACCTTGCAAAATACACAATTAACCACACGACGGGAAAAACAGGAAGATGCGCTCATTATGTAAATAACGCGCTTGAAGAATATAATATCAATGCAAAACGTGACAATCACGCATACACCAGAGCCAATGTATTAGCCGCAGATAATAATTTTACAGAAATAGAAATAAAAAGTGAAACCGATTTAAAATCACTTCCTGCCGGCTCTGTTGTAGTTTATGACAAAGGCGCATGTAATTACAGCGACGAACACGGACACGTATTTATAGCAACAGGAAACGGCGGCGCGGGTTCCGACCATCTGCAAAACAGTATAAAATTCGGCTCAGGAGTAAGAGCATTTATTCCTACAAAAACATCAGATGCTATAGCGTAGCTAAATAATCATTTATTGCTTTCGCAGCCTTCTTCCCTGCGCCCATCGCATTAATTGCATTTGATTCGCCTACAGGGGCAACATCTCCTCCTGCATAAATATGCTCGATTGATGTCTCCCGGGTCTCCGGATTTACAACAAAATATCCTTTTCTGTCTGTCTCAAAATTTATACCTTCCGATTTTGCAGATTTTTGAATAATAGGATTAGGTCCGGTTCCCAGTGCTACAATAACTGTATCTACATCCAAATCTATATATTCACCAGTTCCGACAGGAGAACGTCTGCCGGAATCATCAGGCTCGCCAAGTTCACAAACCTCAAATTTCATAAACTTAACATAACCGTCTTCTCCGACAATTTCATGCGGAGCTAAAAGAAATTTAAAAATAACGCCTTCTTCTTTTGCGTGTCTGATTTCTTCAAGTCTTGCGGGAAGTTCTTTTTCTGTCCGTCTGTAAACTATATAAACCGTTTTATACCCTACCCTGACAGCAGTTCTTGCCGCATCCATTGCAACATTACCGCCGCCGATAACAGCAGCTTTTTCTCCGACTCTCAGCGGAGTAGCTGTCTGAGGCTCATTTGCGTGCATTAAATTCACTCTTGTTAAAAACTCGTTCGCGGATGAAACCCCGTTTAAATTTTCTCCAGGTATGCCAAGCATTTTGGGCAATCCTGCACCGGAACAAAGAAATATTGCATCAAACCCATCTTCCTTTAATTGTTCAAGAGTGATAGATTTACCAACAATAACATTTTTTTCAAATTTTACCCCCATTGACTTTAGAGAATCAATTTCCCTATCAAGAACCGTTCTGGGAAGTCTAAACGGAGGGATACCGTACCTTAACACACCGCCAAACTCATGCAGCGCTTCAAATACGGTGACGTCATGTCCCGCCTTTCTTATATCCGCTGCGGCAGTTATACCGGCACATCCAGACCCGACAATTGCAACATGTTTACCGGTCGGCACAATTTGAGGAGTAACGGCAGAAGTATTATCTCCGACATATCTTTCAAGTGCGCCGATTGCTATCGGTTCACTTTTAATTCCAAGTATACATTTCCCTTCGCACTGGCGTTCCTGCGGGCAAACTCTGCCGCACACTGACGGCAGCATCGAAGTCTGTCTTATAATATCGCCGGCAAGCTGTAAATTATCCTCCTTTACCGCTTTTATAAAGTCAGGAATATTTATATTGACAGGACACCCTTTTACGCACTGCGGATTTTTACAGTGCAAGCATCTTTCCGCTTCCAGCTTTGCCTGCTCAGGTGTAAAATTTTCTTCTACAGGGCTAAAATTAGTTCTTCTTATATTTGGATCTTGTTCTTTTGCTCTTTGTCTCATACCTTACTCTCCTCGGTAATATTTTACTCCAAACCTGTATTATTCATCAACCGTTTGTATTCTTTTTCTAAAAATTCCTTTCCCGGACGTTCTATGGTAATGTTATCCCAGGGCAATTTTTCATCAGCCTCAAATGTCCTTGTAACAAAATAATCCGTGTCTATTTTTAAATCTTTTGCCGCCGATTTATAACTTCCGAGTTTTCCGCCGCGCTTATATACTTCATAAAGATAATCAGAAAGACTCTCATCTCCGCGAGAGATTAATGTCTGGTAATAATCCCATTTCACACTGGTAAACTTTGTTTTTATCCCGAGTTTTGCCAGTTCTTTAGTAAGATATTTTTGTTTTTTTTCTAATGAAGAATTTTCTTCCCTGGCTGCGCGCTGAAACGGTGTATTTGGCTTCGGTATAAAAGTTGAAAATGAAAAAGTTAAGTCCAGCTTTTTATCAATTTGTTTGACCTTTTGTCCGAGAGATACAAAACCTTTAATATCTTCATCAGTCTCTGCAGGGAGTCCAAGCATACAGTAAAATTTTATCCCCCTTAGCCCGCTATTTGCCGCAAGTTTTACTGCATTAACAATCTGTTCTTCTTTAAGATTTTTATTTATCACCCTTCTCAAACGTTCCGTTGCGGCTTCTATTGCAATTGTAAACGTCTTTTGCCCTGCCAGCTTAAGCAATTTTAAAGAGTCTTGTGTAACCGCGTCTACCCGCAAGGATGAAAAGTTTATATCAATCTCTTCACCGTTTTCAAGTTTGGAAATCAAATAATTACATATTTTATCAAAATCCGGATGTGCACTTATTTGCGCACCGAGAAGTGCTATATTCTTCGTATATTTAAGTCCGTATTCTATTTTATCTATTATTTCCTGATAAGGAACAAAACGAACAGGCAAATTTAAATATGAGGCAAGACAAAAACCGCACCGGTTATAGCATCCCCGCTCTATTTCCATAATAAAAGTATTTGAAAAATATGATTTATCGCTTATCACCGGAGAATACACACACCGGCTGATTTTGTGTGTAACTTTTTTAGCAGTATTATTCAATGACGGAACAAGAACCCCGTCAAGTTTTGCAAGTTTTTTCAGTATCACTGTTTTTTCATTCTCACTGTTATTTTTTAAAACATCAACAACACTTCCCAACAACTCTTCACCGTCTCCTATAAGGAAAAAATCAAAGAATTTTGAAAGCGGCGCAGGATTAGAAGTAATAACAGGACCTCCGGCAAATACTAAAGGCTTCTTCCTGTCTTTTGCAAAAACAGGAATTTTAAGCCTTTCAAGAATTGCCAGTATATTTAAAAAATCCATTTCAAAAGAAACAGAAAAAGATATTGCATCAATATCAGGAGGCAAATCATCCGCAATTGTATCAATACTGACAGGATAAACATTAATATCTTCCCGTTCATCCATAAGTTTGTACAACCACATATACCCCAGCGATGAAAGAGCAAAACTCTCCGGTCCGGGGAATGCAGCAACCAGATTGAATGCCGACTTATCGGCTTTAACCGGTGTGTATAAATATTGATACGACAAATTATGCTTCATCTTTATTAATATTTTTTATATACAACTCATCAACCAGCACGCACACAGTTGCCGCAATTGCCGGAGCAAATATAACACCTATCACGCCGAGAAACTTGGCAGTCACCAACAGCGAGAAAAATATTACAAGCGGGTGCAAATCCATAAACTTGGAGAATATATACGGACGAAGTAAATTATTCTCAGCCCACTGAGCAAACAGAAATGCAATTGTAATACCAATAAGAACTGGGATTCCCATCTGCCAGCATACTGCTATTGAAATAACATAGGCAATAAGCGGTCCGACTACGGGAACTATGTCCAGAACTCCGGTAATAACACCAAGAATGACAGCGTAGTCAACGCGCATCAACATCAATGCTATAGTAAAAATAAATCCGACGGCAGCCATTGTAACAACCTGCGCAAATACATATCCGCCTATTTTTTTTGAAATAGTCTCAAGTATTTCATCTACGTTCTTCCCCTCTTTTTTAGGAAATAACTTAACGATAGATGCTTTAATATGCGCTTCGTCAAGCATAAAATAGTAAGTTATTAAACAAAATGCAAAGAAGTTAACAAGCGCCGATGCAACACCAATCGTTATAGTAATTGAACGGTTTACAAAATCCGATACAAATTCCGATGCGTGTTGAAACAGGGATGATGCATCAACAAGTGAAGTGAGTTTATACCCGAGAATACTCATATTTAACAGGTAATTTTTTAAATTTAAAAAGTGTTCCGGCAAATGCTGAAACAAAACTTTAACCTGTTCATAAGACATAATTACGGGAATAAAGAGAATAAATAAAACAAGCACAAGAGCAAAAAGCAGCAATGCTACGGCAAATGACCGTTTCATTTTCTTCTCCAGCTTATTAACCATAGGGTTAAAAGAACAGGCTATAACATAAGATGCAAAAAACAGCATTATTACATTGCTAACCTGTGATAAAAACCACAAAGCAACAATTATTAAAGCAAATACTATAATATTTTTAACAGAAATATACTCTTTTAATACATTAAATGACATATCCCGCTCCTTTTTAAGTGATTATAGCAGATATATAAAACTAATACAATAAATTATCAGATGATATGAAATAGCAAAAATGTGGAATATAAATTACAAAGGTAGGATAATGTATGCTGGAAACAGAAGAATTAACCGTTATTGACGGGCACAAAATCAATTTTGAACGGGATGAATTTCCGCTGTTAAATGACATAAGAGAAATCTATGATTTCAATCTCTCAAAATCAATAGATAATTGTCAAAATAGTCTTGTAACAAAAGAATTGACAGGGAATAAAGCCGTATGGGGAATTAATGTAAAAGTTACAGACCGCGACGTTGTTCAGATAGAAGATAATATTTATGAAGTAATTTCAGGTCCGGACGGAATTTCATTACAACTATCCGGCAAAAACGGGTTTATCTTCGGATTTAAAACAGACAATACTTTTAAACTTGATGAGAAAAAGTACGGCAAAGGCATAACAGCAAACAGTAATAACCTCCGGTATTATACAAGCGGCGATACAAGTGTTATAAGCAATGACCTTACAAACCGTATTATTAAATATTCTTCATCGGAAAATATTAACAACCACATTTATACAAAATACTACGAGTTTATTGACAGCGAAAAAATTGCGGTATACCTGCTGTTAATTGATTTTATTCCATTCAGGCTTACAACATACTATAACAATAATACACAGTATGATACCTTAAATTTTTACTATAACTAAATAAAAAACTCCGATAAAAAATCGGAGTTTTTTTATTATCTCTAAATATCAATTAGCAGGAATAAGAACAAGAACCGCCTGTTGATACACTTGATGTTGAAACAGAAGCCGTTGCACAGCCTGTACTTATTGCTCCAGCACTAAATCCTGCAACAGGTGCCGATGCAATTGAACCTGCCGTTTCTACCGGAGGTGTTGTATATGCTGAATAATCAACTTCGGTCGGATTAGAAAATTCACAAACATCAAATCCGCCCCATGCTATTGAACCTGCCGTCTCAACAGCTGATGAGTCTGCTCCGATAACAGGAGAATAATTATCGACATTTGCAACAGCATTTGTATAATTGTTTTCAGTAGATGCTGATTGAAGAATCGTTCCAAAACTTGATGTACCTAATGCCATTTTTAATATCCTCTTAACATATCTTACATATATATAAAGTCTAAAAATTTTTCTCAATTTCAATAAAAGAATCTTTTGTAACAAAACTTAATATTTGTATTAAATTTGATATAAAAAAATGGTTTACCAATATGTTTTTAAGTACTAAAATATAAATTGAAAAGAAAGGAGCGCAATATGCTATCAGAAAAAATGAACAAAGCATTTAATGACCAGATTAATGCTGAACTATATTCGGAATATTTGTATCTGTCAATGAAGGCTTACTTTGCCGATAAGAACCTTCAAGGTTTTGTAAACTGGATGGATGTACAGGTTCAGGAAGAACACGCTCATGCAATGGGAATGTTTGATTATGTAATAGAAAGAGGCGGAAGAGTTGAACTTGCACAAATCGATAAGCCCCGCCATGACTGGGAATCCCCGCTTGAAGTATTTGAACACGTACTTGAACACGAACAATATGTAACATCAAGAATTAATGCGCTTATGGATGTCGCTGAAGAGGAAAAAGACAGAGCCGCTTTATCATTCCTTGATTGGTACCTGAAAGAACAGGTTGAAGAAGAGTCTAATGTCGGCGGAGTTCTTGCAACTCTAAAACTTATCGGTAATGATTCCAATGCATTATTTATGTTAGATAAAGACCTTGCAGCTCGCACATTTGTTGCTCCTGTAATCGGATAATCTTATATATTAATGATATATTGACAAGTATATCTGTTTGTGTAACCATTAGGCTATGAGATATGCAAATCGTAAAAATTACAATCCCTGGTGGCGCCTGTCGTATTAGTACAGGTTACACTTCATATTCTTGATAGAAATAAACCTGTACAAAAAATGTTCAGGTTTATTTTTTAGTCAAGGAGAAAATTATGTCACTCAGTTTAATAAATACATTATCTACCCCACTTAAAACAGCATCAAAGTTCGTATCGTATCAAGAAAGTGCCTCCGGTCTTTCAGCTTCAAGACTTATACAGGACACCGGCACCTGTCTTGCGCCTAAAGTAACATTTTCAAGAAGTAAAGAAGACCTTGCAGAAAATGTATTTCTTGAACTCTCTGAAAACGCTATCGTATATCTCGGTCCGGCACTCCTTGGTGAGAAGGTAGCCAGAAAAATATTTTCCGGAGGTTTAAATTCACAGGAAAAAGAACTTGTTGCAAAATCTTTTAAAGAATTAAACGCATTAGCACCGAATATTAAAGGAAAAATTTTACCTGTAAAAGCTGCAATAGCTCTTACCACTATGCTAATTCCGCTCGCAGAGTTCTCTTTAAGTTACTTCAAAAATTTATTTACGCTTAAAGTGTTTAAAAAAAGTGATTTTCAAAATATAGCTTCTCTTGAAAAAAATGAAGAAAACCTTGAACAACAACAAAAAGTAGAGAGCAGCGCAAAACAAAAAATCGGACTTGCCGCAGCACTCTACGGCGGACTTCTCGGGTTAAGCGCACTGCTTGCTGCAAAAGGGAAAAATTCAAAAAAACTTCAGGATTTGTGTGAATTAATCCTGGCGCCCGGAGATAAATTAATAAAAAATAATCAAAAAAAATCCGCATTTTTAAATAAATATTTTAGTCAGGACTTTAATTCCGAAAACGGTAAACTTGCAATGAGCAAAGGGCAATTAACAGCTTGCGTTACAATAGGAGGACTCGGCTATTTCGGTTCTTCCGCTGACAGAGGAAAGGAAAATCTTTTAGAAACAGCTTCAAGATTCCCGTTAGTCGGATTTTATATTATTACAGGAGGGGAACTTTTTGATAAGGGCTTCAAAAAACTGCTTAACAAGTTCAACTGTTGTAAAGATGTCATAAACAAAGATTTCTCATCACCTGATTTTAAAGAACTTGAGAAAAAAGCCGAAGAAATTGCAAGAATAAAAAATACTAATGTAAGCTCAGAGTTTAAACGGCTTGCAAAACAAAAGGTAATTGTATCCGGCGTTCCTTATCTTTTCGGCATAGGAGTTATGGGATTTTTTGTTGCAGGTATGACCAATTATTTTACCAGACGACGCCACAAAAATTTCGTCAATAAAAATATACAAAAGGCTAATACCACAATGTAAAGTTTTGTAAATATTATTTATAAAAATAGCAATAAAACAAACTTACAAATCTTTATATAAGTATAATAAAATAGGTTAGTGTTTAATTATTTTATATTTAGGAGGTAACATTATGGTTGAAGGTGTTGGCTACAGAAATTATGGAGTTTATAATACTCCGGAGACAACCACAGACGTCAAAGCATACAGAAATATTCAAGAACCGCCTGTTGGAACTGCCAATTTTGAAGGAAGAAGAGATTTTGACTCTTTTGAGAAAAAAGAATCTCATACAGGCAGGAATATCGCAATCGGAACCGGAATTGCAGCTGCCGCTTTATATACTCTTGCAGCTCTTTTAGGCAGAGGCAAAGGCTTAAAAATCGGCAAACATACATTTGGTAAATTTGTTGCCAAAGACGGTAAAGAATTAAACTTCATAAAAAAAGGAATTAATGCTTGTATAGACGGTTCATACAAGTCTGCAAAAGCTGTAAAAAAATATACTTATGATCCTATCGTAAAATTATTTGCCAAAAAGGGCGGAGGCACCGGCGGAGCTGATGGGGCAGCAAATGCATAATCCAAAAGGTTTAAAGACTCATAAATCAGGGGCTGATATAAATATCAGCCCTTCTTAATTTTTCTTAAAAAACACTGTTAAATTATATATTTTTCAATTATTATAAAACTATCACAAATCGTATGAAAGGATTTAAAATGGTTCTTGAAGTTTCTTATCCGCAACTTGAAAAAGCAGTCAATCCAACTCACGACATTAAACTTTTTGCAGGGCGTTCAAACCCCAAACTCGCTCAGGAAATTGCGGACTACCTCGGTACAACCATCGGACCGATGGTTGTTAAAAACTTTGCTGACGGAGAAATTTATGTTCAGGTCAAAGAAAGTGTAAGAGGCGATGATGTATTTATAATTCAACCGCTTTGCAATCCGGTTAATGAAAATTTAATGGAACTCTTAATCATTATTGATGCTTTTAAACGTGCCAGTGCAAAAAGTATTACGGCAGTAATTCCTTATTACGGATACGCAAGACAGGACAGAAAAACCTCCGGAAGAGAAGCCATTACGGCAAAACTGGTTGCTGACCTGTTAACTACTGCAGGAACAGACCGTGTTCTTGCTATGGACTTACACACCGGTCAAATTCAAGGATTCTTTAATATACTCGTTGACCACATTTTTGCAACCCCGATTCTGGTTGATTATATAAAAAGTCTTAATATACCGGCTGATGATATGGTCGCGGTCAGCCCCGATACCGGCGGAGTTCAAAGAACAAGACAGTTCGCTAAAAAAATTGACTGCCCGCTTGCAATTATTGATAAAAGACGTGACAAACACAATGAAGCTATTGCATCTCACGTTATAGGTGATGTTGAAGGCAAAGTGTGTATTATGTTTGATGATATGATTGACACAGCAGGAACAATCTGTGAAGCCGCTAAACTATTAAAAACGAAAGGCGCTAAACAGGTTTATGTTTGCGCATCTCACGCAATCTTCTCAGGACCTGCAATTGAACGGCTTAAAAATGCGCCAATTGAACTCTGTATAGTAACTAACTCAATCCCCTGGGATAAAGAAAAATTGCCAGACAACGTTATTCAATTATCAGTTGCTCCGCTATTAGGTCAGGCTATTTCAAGAATACACGATGAAGAATCTGTCAGTTCCTTATTCGGGTTTGAAAAAGAAATGAAAGTTTAATAATTTTGCGGTACAAAATTTGAAAATTGTGGTACTATATAATTAAGTGGATATTATATAGGGAGTTTTTCATGAAGATTTTAATTTCAAACGATGATGGTATTTTAGCGAACGGAATACGCGCTCTTGCCGAAGCATTGAGTTTAAAGCACGAAGTATATATTGTTGCTCCGGACAGAGAAAGAAGTGCCGCTGGACATTCTCTGACGCTGCACACACCTCTAAGGGTTGAAGAAGTAGACGCTAAGTACGGAACAAAACGTTGCTGGATGACAACCGGAACCCCGGGTGATTGTGTTAAAATTGCACTTAATGCTATTTTATCGGAAGAAGAAATGCCGGATTTGGTAATATCAGGAATTAACCACGGTCCAAACCTCGGTGCCGATATTTTATATTCAGGAACAGTAAGCTGTGCTATGGAAGGAGCAATGTTAGGATTTCCAAGTATTGCAACCTCTCTTGCCAGTATGAGAAATGAATATGAAGATTTTAAAGTTTCCGCTGCTTGTATTGCCGCATTTGTTGATAAACTTGATCCAACAATTATTCCGGCTAAAACCATTTTAAACATTAATGTTCCAGGGCTTGACCTTGAAGATATCGGAGGAATTGCCATTACAGAACTAGGGAAAAGAATGTTTACTGACGATTATGAAAAAAGAGTTGACCCGCGCGGAAAAGTTTATTACTGGATGGCAGGCGAATTAATCAATGAACCGGAAGATGCCAATACGGATATTTCTGCCGTAAGAAGTAATAAAATTTCGGTCACTCCGATTACTTTTGATATGACAAATGTAGAAGTTATGAACCAGTTAAATAAAAATCTGTGCAGCGATGATTTTTGTAATTGGTTTCATCAAAACTAAATACTGATTTAAAAAGCCCTGTTATGAATAACAGGGCTTTTTATTATCTATTGTTTTCTTCATAGGTGTAAAAAATATCATTACCGTAATCCACCTTATCTCCTTCTTTCAAATTAACCCTGTTTACTTTCGCAAACCAACCCTTATAGTGTTCTTCTTCAACAATTATACGGTCATTTTCAACAATTCCGCTGCCATTATTTAAATTAATCTTATTCCGCATTGACTCAGCTCCGGTTATTCTAAATACATCTTGTTTGCCGGCTGCCCCAGTAACATCAGTAAACATTAAGTTATGTAATGTTACTGACTCATCTGTATTCAAAAATACAGATGCACCGCTTAATGCATTAGCCTTGACATAAAGTTTTTCCGAAGATACCTTTGCACCGTTTTTTAATGTAACAACATAATATTCATGAGTCCTTTGATAATCATGAACCTTAACTGTTTCAAAATTCTTTACATCATTTTGCCGAAACTTTATTCCGCCGTATGTAACATAATCATTTCCGCTCATATACTCTCACCTTAGGTTCCTATTATATTAAAGTTTTTTTATATACAAATATTTACTTTTTCGACGACTGTATTGCAAATTTGTTACAAACAAGCAAGGCGGGCTTGAAATAAATTTCAAGCCCGCCTTGCTAAATAAATTAATAAATCTAGCTTCCTATATTCAAAGCAGTCTGTGCCATTGATTTAGATATAGTAACCAGCGCAACGTTAGCTTCATACGCCCGCTGGGCAAGAATAGCGTCAGCCATATCAACCATCGCGTTTACGTTAGAAGAACGAATATACCCGTTAGCATCAGCATCAGGATGCCCCGGTGCATAAATTCTGTCACCGGGCGTAGGATCTTCTACGCACCCGTTCATAACAACACCGCCTTGCAAATACGGTAATGTTCCGATACCAAACACGTCATTTTTCATAACATTTAAAAGTCCGTGAAAAGATATATCTTCACTCGCATTTAACACCGGAATACGTCTTACATAATTAGGAGTATCAATATTTGCAATGTTCTTTGCATGAATATCAAGCCTCAAACCATGTGCTTTAAGTGCATTTTTCCCGATATTAATAGATTCCATTATACTCATAAGCTCTAACCTCCGCCTACATTAAGTACTGTTCGCATTTCTGTTACAAGATTTGTCATACGTTTTGTCGCCATCGTATAATAAATCATATTTTTTTGAACTTCCGCCAGTTCCTGTGTTATATCTATTTCTTCTTCCCGCCTGTCTTCTATCATCCCGGAAGGACCGAGTTTAGTGGAAAGTTTTGTTTCCAACGGGCTGTTCATGGTTCCTAAATACATACCGAAATCTATATCCCGCCGCACATAACCGGGAGTATCCATATTCGCTACATTAGATGTTAACGCCCGCTGCCGCTGCGCAACCAAATCCATCATCAAATTAACTTTTCCAAAAGAATCAAGTGCTGTAAAGGTCATTATTTATCCTTTCTTATCTGCTCGATTAGAAGTAAATATTTTATCTGTTTACCTCTATTCTCTTATATTAATTGCTTTGTTATACATATCATCCGCAACCTTCATAAGGTTCAAACTTGCAATCATAGAAGCATTAAGCCTTAGCATTTCATTAACTTCATCAAATACATTAGTATTAGATGTTTCTATCTGATGTTGAACAATATAGTTATGCTCTCCAATAAGCCTTGGCGGTCCGGACTCTTCTGTAGGTACCATTTTGTTGTTATGCCCCTGCTCAAGACTTTCAGGAGAGTCAAATTCTACTATCGGAATATGCCCTATTAAAACAGGTTCAGAGCCGGCATAATCATAGTTATAAACATCACCGTTCGGGGAAACCGTGAATTTGTAACTATTAGACGGAATTTTAATACCATCCCCGACAAGCCAGCCGTCACCGGTCATAAGATAACCGCCTTCGCCTCTTGTAAATGCGCCGTCACGCGTATATTGGATTTCACCTTCCGGTGAAATTACAGGGAAATAACCGTTACCGTTTATTGCCATATCGTAAGGATTGTTTGTCACAAGCAAATCCCCCTGACGGGCATCCGTTCTTAAAACTCCGGTCAAATACCCGTCTTCTCTAAGCATTTGCTCAAACTTTGTTACCTTATACGCATTTGTCTGATAATTGGAAACATTATTTGCAACCTGTCCCAGCCGTTCAAATTGATAGGTTGCACAATTTATATTCTTTCTTATTATCGCTTGTAAACTATACATAACTTACTCCTTATGATACAGAACCGAGTTTGCTTATAACACTTTGCAAGTTGTTGCTTTGCATAATAAATATCTGTCTGTTTGCTTCAAAATTTCTTACAACAGGCTTTACCTGCAAAAACTCATTTTGCAATGAAACGTTTGAATATTCATTATACCCTTGCTTAATATCAGGCTCCAAAACCGCCATGCCATTAGAATCCACAACACCAATTGTACCGCATTCTTCCATTTCCCGGGTTTGAGGATTAAATACACTTATCTTGCCTCTTGTATTTACAACCACTTCATCCGGAGTACGAGGAACAAGAGTTAATTGTATAGGAACACCGCTGTCTGACAAAACAGGGTTATCTTCCAGTGTAAGCAGGTTTCCGAATTTGTCATATTTAAATCTGCCGTCACGTGTTATAACAACACCATCCGGCGTTTGTATTTGAAAATAACCGCGATTAGCAATTGCAATATCAAGGGGATTTCCTGACGAAATAATCCGCCCCGGCTGATCATCAATAGTTGTTGATAACCCGTGTACACCAAGAAACTCCGTAAACGATGATACAACAGGTTCTCTGCGCTGATAACCGACTTTATCAAAACCGTTAACATTCTCGGTTGTAATCTGCAAAATACTGCTTTGCAAATGCATTGCTCTTATTGATGCCCGTATCCCGGGTTCGCAAAATCTTACACCGCCGTTTATTTTCATAATATACACCTCTTTTTTTATTAAATCGGCTGATTTTCACTATGGTTTAACGATTTTTAATAAAATCATCCGTTTAATGTAGTATTAGGTCTTTAATGAAAATTTCTGGCTTGTCAACTTTAGGGTTTTTAACTTATTCATGTAACGGGGTATATTTTGTTTCTAATCCTTTCCGTATTTATTTTTATACGGTTTATATATACTCTAATATCATTTTTATTTTTGAAAATAATTAAATAACAATAAAAAAGCATAAGCACTTACATTACATAAATACTTACACCCTAAAAAATTGTCGAACACAAAAAACGAAAAGTGATACGTGTAAACATGTCACTTATAGTTTTTCGTGGTTAGCTATATCAAAAAATCAACGCATATTAATGTAAATTAGCATTGATTAATTAAAAAAATATGATGTAGTTATTCAATCTATAGTCCGCATTAACACTCCTCGCGGGCTTTTCTTTTTGTACTTTGATAATTTAATATTTATAATCGTTCGCTTTCAGACAAAAAAAGCACAAAGGCGGGATTTATTCCCGCCGGCGTGTTATATAAACAATATTCCCTATAATCCAGAAAAAGAAAAATGTTTCAAAATTATGGGGACTTTCATGCGAAAGTATCATTAAAATCAATACTATGAAAGACAGTATATTAAATATAATCATTCTTTAATTTTAATCCATTCAACATTTTATTATATTACATTATTATTGCTGTATTTTTGATTTATAGTACTCTTCTGTTTCTCTATGCAACTCTTCGTTTTTTGCACGCCAACTTAATAGCGGTTTTTCAAAAATAAGCATTAGCAAGAGTACGGCTGATATATACAGTACATAATACGTTACCCACTCATTCCTTAGCCCCCATAGTGTTGCATAGATTACTGATACCCACAACAGAAAAGAATGCCATTTATACTTCTTTATTTTTTCTAATAATATTTTACTCTTTTCTGTTAATAGTAATAATGTTCCGATTAATACAACTACTATATACAAGGCTAACTCTAATACTCTTGTATCTGCGGAAGAAGATTGATTATTAAAATAATACACAAATCCTGCAACAAAAAACGGTAACACTATTGATAATAATGTATTTATTCCTTTATATATCTTTTTCATTCTATGTGGTAATCGGTTTTCCAAACCCCAGTACGCATACAAAAGTATTAGCGGAAAGGCTAAAGAATAACATATTCCAAGTAATATTACCGGTAAAATAAAAGATGATATACTAACTAAAAACACGGGAGAGATAAACATCAACAAAAAATATAACAACCTACGTACTATTGTATAAAATTTCAGACCGTAAATTATGTGTATAAAAAATTTATTTAATGATACCTTATACAAAATCAAATATATGCATATACTAATTATAGTCTGTATTGCAATAGGTAAACAAATAATAATATCAAATCCTTCTATAAAAAAATTATTTATTATATTCTGAGAAGAATCCTCAAATAGAATATTTCCAAGCATAATAACAAAAACAACATTATAAAATAGCATTATAAAAAAAAGTAACCCTATACTAACCATTTCTATTACCGGTAGTTTTTTTAATTTATCAAACATTAAAATTACTCCTATAGATAGCATATTAACATATACTATCTATATTTGCAATTATTTAATATATATTCTATTTTCTCACAATATGCATATATTCAGCAGGAGTATATTTCAATTTAATAATCTTGAAATATGGGAATACAACACCCGAGTTTTGCAGTTCATAGGCATTATTATTAATAGCATTTAACGGATTTTGTGGAATATTTTTTTCGTAATCAACATAATCTATAGCATACATTATTAAGTTTTGGTTCTCGTCAAAATGAGGATTATACAAACTTAACTTGTTATAAGCCGCAATCATATTTGTAGACATTAATTTCTCCAAACTACTGCCAACATCACTAAAATTAACTCCTAAAAATTTATTTTTATATTGCCCATTTTTTATAGCTGTTAAATTATCTTTTATTGTACTATAAATTTTGGAAGTATTTTTTAGGGATAAAGAAACTTTAGAATCACTATTAAAAACCACCACTATATCATCCTTAGAAACTCTTGAATATGTTTTTGATATAAAATCTTCAAGTGATTTATCTTTTATATCTGAAATCTTATGAAAACTCACTGTTTTAGTCATTTTTTTTGCATTTTCAAAATTTTCCTTTTCATAATTTTTCCCTTGAGGTAAATTCCCTATATATGTATCCACTGCATCCGGCAAAATTTTTTTTAAGCTCTCAACCATAACAGGATGCTCTGTTGCATTCTTCTGGAGTTCGAACATTGAAGAAGAAGAAGTTAAATCATTATACAGGTCATTATTCCACCATTGTTTCACTCCTGCCCCTATATTCGCCTTCATTCTGGTATATTTTTGACACAACTCTTGCAAATGTGAATTTCTTTTAGTTCTATATTCCCCATCAGCATTAGATATTGATATATTATGCATACCAGAATAATATGGCATCCCAATAGAGATATCGTTCTTTACGTTCGCTGCGAAGCCTGTCGATACCCCATAACGTTTCTCAATATCCTTATCCATATAGTCGTTTATTTTTTTTCAAGTGTTGCTTTATACTCCTTCGGAGTTTGCATTACCGGTTTGTCAGGATTTCTATGTCCCGCTTTGGAACGATAGTGCGCTTTTACTACGGTTCCGTCCTCTCTGGTATACTCATGTACGTATACAACATCACTCGATTTTGACAGTTCTGCGTTTGTC